>JAJFMT010000055.1 GCA_020696855.1 Pseudobdellovibrio sp. | reverse complement strand
CCGCTGATTTCAGGTCTTTGATTTATTTTTGAAGTCTGCTATTTTTACTTTCTCTAAAGGAGAGGTGGCCGAGTGGCTGAAGGCGCACGCTTGGAAAGCGTGTTTAGGCTTAAAACCTAACGAGGGTTCGAATCCCTCTCTCTCCGCCATTAAACAGACCGGCCCGCTTTTGCAATATCCCTGATTTTATTTTTGTGACCGAAAACCCAGACCAAATCTCCAGGTCTTAACACCACTGTGCTTTCCGGGTTAAGTACGCGCGTGCCGCCGTTTTCGACTCCTACGACGATTCCACCGAATTCGGCCCCCACGCCGATATCGCGAATCGACATGTTGGCATACCGTGACCTCTCTTCAATGTAAAAAGATTCAAGATTATACAATTCGTCGTGTGCAGGTGGCTCTGCTGTGGTCTCTGCCTGAACCAGTTTTTGTACTTCTGCCAGTTGTTCTTCTGTGCCGATTAAGAAAAGCTCGTCGCCTGGTAAAAGTCTTTCTGCGCGGCCCGGGGCGAAGATACGGCGGCGGCCGCGGTCGATCATCGCAACCGTTGCACCTGTTGTGGTACGAAACTTACTTTCTTCAAGTGTCAGGCCTGCAATTTTTGAATCGGATGAAAGAACCAGTTGAGTAAGGCTTGCATCCCAGGGCGCCAGTTGCGGGCGTTTTACAAGAGATTCAATTTCAGCAAGTTCCTTAGCGTTGAGATTCTGCAAAAAACGGTTTTCAATTTTTCCGTAAAACTGGCCGACTTTTTTTCTGAACAAAAAGACCAGTACAGGTGTCGATGCCAGAACAATAAGAGGAAGAGCTCTGGTTGTCGCAAACTGGCTGATGACAACGTCAACTAATACGAGGCCAATAATTCCTCTGAAAATTACAGTACCGGGCTGAAGGCGGCTCAAACGCAAAAGAGTGTTTGCATCTTTTGTGTGGACCTTAGGAACCTTTAAAACCGTTCCGTAAAGAAAAGGCGAGCAGGCGGCAAGAGTGGCAAAGCACGTGAGCGCACGGATGTTTCTTTCATCGCCAAAAGTTGAAATCATAACCGGCAATGCAAAGTGTGAAACTGAAAACCCGATCGCAATTACAACAACTGCATTCAGCAAAATCAGCATTCCGTAAGTCTTCCAGATAAGACCGAGCGCACTTTCTTTTCCGTTAGAAGCCATTGCGGTTTCATATTGGCCGAGAAGGTTAAGAAATTTTTCCGGTAACCGCGCTTCAATCCACGAGTAGATCGGGCCTGAGTAGCGAATCATGTACGGAGTAGTGAAAGTAGTCACCGCTGACACAGCGATAACAATCGGATAAAGAAAATCACTGACAACTTTTAAACTGACGCCGAGGCTGGCGATAATAAACGAGAACTCACCGATTTGCGCGAGACTCATTCCGGCCTGCGTTGAATGTTTTAAGCTGCGCCCCGAAAGTACGGCACCGAAGCCTGAACCTAAAAGCTTTCCGAGAATAGTCACAACTGTAATGAGAATAATGACCCAGAAGTACTGCTGAAGGATGCTTGGATTAATCATCATTCCTACAGAAACAAAGAAGACCGCTGCAAAGAGATCTTTAACCGAAGAGAGTAAATGTTCAATTCGCTCACCTTCGGCGGTTTCAGCAAGAATGGATCCCATAATGAAGGCGCCAAGAGCTGCGGAAAACTCGGCTTTTGTTGCGAGTACGACCATTAAAAAGCAAAGACCGATTGATACAATCAGCATAATTTCATTACTGAGTAATTTTCGGACTCTCGTCAGGATTGACGGCAGAACGTAAATTCCTATTAAAAACCAAATGAGAAGAAAGAACACAAGGCGGCCAGACAAGAATGCCAGATTTGTGCCTGAAAATGATCCGGGCACACTGAGCGCAGACAAAATCACCATCAGGAGAATGGCCATTAAATCTTCGACAATTAATATTCCGAATACGAGGCTCGCAAAAACTTTTCCTTTTAACCCGGCTTCGTCAAATGCCCGGATGATAATCGTAGTGGATGACATCGAAAGAATAGCGCCGAGATAAATGCTATCCATGGATGTCCAGCCAAGGGCACGCCCCACAAGGTAACCGACGGCCGTCATAGTTATGATTTCAAAACTGGCCGCGATAAATGCGCTTTTTCCGACCTTCGCGAGTTTTTTAAAACTAAATTCAAGGCCAAGACCGAACAAAAGAAAAATTACGCCGATCTCGGCCCAAAGATGTACGCCCTCTTTATCGACGACTGTTGGCCAAAGTGGAAAATGGGGACCCACAACAAATCCGGCAATCAGGTAGCCAAGCACAACAGGCTGACGAAGTTTGCTGAAGATGAGCGTGCTTACAGCTGCAGCGCCAAGTATCATAGCGAGATCTATAATCATTGGTGGCAGATGCTGCATCAAATTTCTCCTTTGTTCGATCTGTTAAGCATTATTAAAGTCTTATCTTATGATGGACTAAGTTGCTAGTCGCGGTATGCTGTCTGTCTTTGCGGCAAAAGCAGTCATGTGGAGTTAGTTATGAGAAAAATTGAATTAGTTATACCTTCTCGGGAAAAAGATCTTGGAAGTTTTTCTGTGCGCAGAATTTTGCCGTATGCATCTCACCGGATGGTGGGCCCGTTCATTTTTTTCGACCACATGGGCCCGGCAGATTTTCCGCCGGGGCAGGGCATGACCGTCAGGCCTCATCCGCACATTCATTTATCTACCGTCACTTATCTTTTTGACGGAGTCATTCATCACCGTGACAGTTTGGGATCAGATCAGTTGATAGAACCAGGTGATATTAATTGGATGACGGCCGGTAACGGTATTGTTCACTCGGAACGTTCGCCTGAAAGTTTTAAAAAAACCGGCGGAAAAGTTAACGGCATCCAGTGCTGGGTCGCACTTCCGGAAGAGCATCAGGATGTCGAACCTAGTTTTCATCATCATCCTTCAGAAACTTTGCCTGAGTTTGAAATTAACGGGGCGAAGTTAAAGCTTTTACTGGGGTCCGCTTTTAACCGCCAGAGCCCCGTCAAAGTGCACTCGGATTTATTTTATTTGGATGTGAATCTTCTGCAAGGCAGTGAGCTTCACCTTCCGTGTGATGGCCGCGAAGGGGCTGTCTATCTTGTTAACGGAAGAGTGGAAGCAGGTGACGTGACACTCGAGCCCTATTCAATGGCCGTCGGTCACACGGGTGAACCACTGGTTGTGAAAGCGCTTACCGATTCACGCTTCATGCTTCTTGGAGGAAAGTCCGTTGGCGAAAGATTCATTTACTGGAATTTTATTTCAACATCGAAAGAAAATTTAGAAAAAGCAAAAGCAGACTGGGCCGCAGGTCCGGGAAACACTAAACGTTTTCCTAAAATTTCCGGTGATGATAATGAATTTATTCCGCTGCCGCCGGAAGATGTAAATCCACCGGGAACCCCTCTTTAATTTATTCACTAAAACTTATTAAAAATTACTTACGATGTGGCTTTACTTAATTTGTTCAGCCAGTTCTTTCCTTCTTCGAAATCAAAACACAGGCGCATCGGAATCGGCTTTCCTGAAACTTTCATGTAAACGTTAGCCATCAGCTGACTGATCCGGTCGGTTTTTACAACCATCGCAAGACCCAAAAAATATTTTGCGATGTCTTTATCGCTGTAAACTGCGCGCGTGTCCGGCGTTAAAGGGCGGGCCCCGCGTAAATCCAGAATCACACAGCGTTGAATGGTGTGGCAGTGGAATCGTGCCGCCTGCAGATTTTCATGCGCATTTTCCGGAGTCTGTTGGTGGCCCGGGTTAATGTGAACATGAACAATTCCTTCTTTTAAAAGGCGTACTTTACCGCTTGCGGTAAAGACCCATTCAGAATCCTGGAAAAGTTTTTTCTGCATATCCTCATTTCTAACTAAAATTCATTTAAATGTTAAATCAATATCCTGTCAAAAAGCTCAAAATATTGGCACTCAAATGGCAGCTCAATGCGAAGAACGTGAGGGAACAATGGAAAACAAACTTAAAAAAATTTTTTCCAAAAATTTGATCACTATTTCGAGTGAAGACACGATTCACGACGCAGATCACATTATGAAAAGCCGTCAGATCCGTCATTTACCTGTCATTGATAGAGATGGATTTCTGGTGGGTATGCTTTCAAAATCTGACTACATGGCGTTGCTGCACCTTAAGATCGATCTTTACAGTATTAAAGTAGGTGAGCTGATGAGTTCCCCCGTGAAAACCTTTTCAGCCAATGCACCGGTAAAGGCAGTAGCACAACTTTTTGTGTCAGAAAAAATTAACAGTGGTCTCGTCATGGATAATAACGAAATTGTAGGCATCGTTACTTCTCAGGATTTGTTGCGGCTTCTTGCTGAGACAAATGACCTTGAAGATGAAATAGACAAGATGGACATGGGAGCGCTGGCAAGTGAAGGCTGGATATCAGCCACAAGCTTACGTTAATAATTGTTGATTACAGAGGGGAATTTTTCCCCTGTTAAAAATAAAAAAGTCCCATAAGTATATTTTCTAATAGAAATAAGGCCAAATTTATTGGGCCCCTAAATTGCTTTGTATACGAGTGCACATGTACTCAACAAAGGAGTTTATATATGAACAAGTTAATATTATTTGGAGCTATTATTTGTGCGCTACAAGTCAATGCTCAATACTCAAATGATACATCCGGCGTGGGTACGACGACCACCACGACGACGACGGGATCAGGATCTGACACGTCAATTGATGCAACATCTACTTCAGTAGAATCAGATGTTGATAGAACAACAACGGTCACAACAGATACGACAACTACGAATGTAAATACGCCAAGCACAACGCCGGTTTACCGTGAACAGGATTCATACGGTATTTCATCGACGACGCCTCGCCGTTACATGGGTGGAGCACCTGAAGGATGGGCTTCATTTATCGAAATCAGCTCTGGTTACACTGCTGACAACGATGAAGTGCCTGTAGAAGGTGTACCGAGTTCAGTAAAATTACTGGGTTCGTACTACACGCCAAGCACAGCAGGTGTTTTTGATTTAGGTATTGGTACACATACTCAAACCTTCATTGATGACTTCGCAGCTGACGAAAGCACAACAACAGCAGTTATGGAATTGGCAGCCCGCTACCAATTTGAAACTCGCTGGCAGTTAGGTGTTGTTTACAACCAATTCTTCGACCGTGGTGAAAACTACTTCTCGAATCAGGCCGATGCAATGTTCGGCGGTCTTCAATTGCTGAAAGAATTCAGCTTGGGTACCGACACTCACATGCGTTTGGGCTTGAGAGCTATGCGTGATATCAATACTGAAAACCAAGATATCGATATGGCTCAGTTAGACTTAGCTATCGGTTACGACGGACACTAGTTAGTACTTAATAACACTGACAGAAGCGCACACGAACAAAGCCCTGGCTAAACATCAGGGCTTTTTCTTATTTTGAGACACTCAAATACACCACGACACTATTTTCATAAATGATATCGAGTTTGTTTAGACCAGTTTGAAACTTTATGTTTTCTTTACGTTTCTCACAGAGGACTTGTTGTAAAATAATAGGGTTGATCAGGAAGAAATAATTTTTTAAGAGGGCAAGGAATGCGCTCGCTGCAGTGGACATTTTTTCTAATATTTTTTGGCGCTGTTGCGTTGGCGCAGGTCTTTATTCCATTTTCATTCTGGCAAAGTAGCGGGCTCAGTTTATCTCCTAACGGAATCATCTACATGTTAGCGGGCGACAGCCGCACATTTACTGCAAGTGGTGCCACCGGAACTTATACCTGGGGTAACTCGGTTGCCGCGTCCGCAGACGGATCTAACGTTGTGCCGAACGGAAGCACGATGGATTACACGGCCCGGTTAACTTCTTATCAAACGGACGTTGTGTCGGTTACATCAGGCCCTTATTCAACTTCAGCAACAGTTGTTACTTACGACCCACTGAATATTAATCCGTCAACAGTGACGATGATGATTAATGGAACTCAGTCGTTTACCGCATCAGGTGGTTGTTTGAACGGAACTAACTGTGTCGGCGGTTCGCGGGTGTTTTCTTTGACGGGTGTTGGATCCGTTGTTTCCAGCACAGGTTTTTACACGGCCCCTGCAACTTCAGGTACCGCTTTTGTGACGGTGTCAGATTCAATCGGTAATACCGCAACAGCGACTGTGAATGTCGTGAGTTCACTTACCATTGTTCCGACTTCATTAAAGATTGCCGTTTTTTCTACTAACACTTTCACGGCGATCGCGGGTGCACCGGCTTACACGTATTCAGTCGTTTCAGGTACAGGTTCCATTGTTGCCGGCACCGGTGTGTATACGGCGCCATCAGCAATCGGATCAGCTATCGTACGGGTAACAGACACGGTTCCGAATACTTCAAATTCAAGCGTCACTATCATCAGACCGGTTGATATCAAAGTCGGACAGTACTTCGCCTGCGCACTTTACAACGAAGGCTCAGTAAAATGCTGGGGAACGAATGCTAACGGTCAATTAGGTCTTGGAAGCACCGCCACCATCGGTGATGCCACTACTGAAGTCGGCGGTGCGAATCAGTTTGTTGACCTCGGCACAGGAAGAACAGCCAGCAGTATCGCCGTTGGGCTTTATCATGCTTGTGCGCTATTAAATAACTCCACGATCAAATGCTGGGGGCAAGGAACTTACGGCCAACTCGGGCAAGGGAATACAAACACGATCGGTGATGCCGGAAACGAAATGGGAGACAACCTTGCTTCGATCAGTTTAGGAACAGGACGCACGGCTACTGCAGTTTATGCCTTCGGCTATACGACATGTGCGAAGCTTGATAACGGAGATTTGAAATGCTGGGGCCGAAACACCAGCGGAATGCTGGGGCAGGGTGATAGTCTCAACAGAGGAGACGGCCCGAATGAAATGGGAGACAACCTTGTTGCCATCAATTTAGGAACAGGCCGAACGGCATCCAAAGTTGATGGAGGTTTGGATTTTGCGTGCGCCATGCTTGATAACGGAACAGTGAAATGCTGGGGCAACAATCAAAGAGGCCAGCTCGGAAAAGATAACAGCACTCATCTTGGCGATAATGCGAATGAGATGGGTGATAACTTAACCGCGGTTAATATCGGTAGCGGAAGAACCGCAACTGACATTGCATCAGGTTATCAGTTCACCTGTGTGAAACGCGATAACAACACAGAAATCTGCTGGGGCCGTAATGGTGACGGTCAGTGCGGGGTTGGCCGAAGCGTCGGTCAAGAGCAGGATATCGGTGATACCTCAGGCGAGATGGCAGGACTGACCAGTATTAGTTTCTCTACGGGCTTCGGAACACTTTCAAAAATCTGGGCTTTCGGCGCCAGTGCATGTTCGCAAGACACGGCTAACGTTATGAAATGCTGGGGCCGTAACCAAGAAGGTGAGTTGATGTACGGTAATACAACTCAAAGAGACGAGCCGCATACGGCTCTTCACAATTTCGGAACGGGCCTCGTGATTTCAAGAATGAGCGGCAGTTACTATACGATTTGCGCTCTATTCACTAATGACCGCATCAAATGCTGGGGGCGCGCAACTAACGGAAGCGCTGTCGCAAGCGGTATCTTCTTAAACGGTACCAGTACGAACAATTTAGGTGACGCTTCACCATCTGAAGTGGGCGATAACTTACCTTACGTTAACCACTAAGTTGTTAACTCTGTGTTAAGGACTGTCTGCCTAAATACGTGAATTCCGTGTAAAAAAGTAATAACTCCCATTACATAATATTCAGTACCCCTTACATAAATGGTTGAAACTACTGAGAGTGATGCGTTTTGGTCACAGTTGGCCTTGTTCGTGCTGATTGGAGGTAAACCAACATTAAACCTTCGGGGGGAATAATGAGAACAGTTGGAAAGTTTGTGGTTGTAGCACTAATTGCGGGGTTACCTTTCGTTTCAAATGCGGCGACATGTGCCCAGGCCAAAACGATTTTACTTAATGAGATCAACGCAGGAATTGAAACGTATCCGGGTTCATGCCGGCCTCTTTCGATATTTCAATGTAACATTTTATTTAACACGAAACTTCCGCAGCTTCGCGGCGTGATCACCACAAATCAACACGACAAACTTCGCTTAGTGGTTGAAGGCGTTAACCAGAATCTTGAGCGCATTAAAGGTATTGTGGCAGACGAATACACCGGGCAAATGAACACCCTCATTAGAGACATGAACACATACCAAAGAAATTGCGCTAAATAATATAAACAAAGTATTAGACGCTAAGGCGAATACTCTAGTCAGATGCCGTGACATTTCAAAAATTCAGTGATGACATTTTGAAATGTTCACGAACAAAATCAAAAAATATTTCTCTCCTTCCGCATACGCTTCATTCTACAGATTCGGTCTCAATTTATGGCCCTGCATTCGCGGCGGCGGTGGTAAAGTCACTTACATTTCTGACGACTTTAAGCGGCTGACGGTGCAGCTGAAGCTGCGATTACGAACCCGAAATGTAGTGGGCACCATTTACGGAGGCAGCATGTATGCCTCAACCGATCCGATGTTCATGCTAATGCTTCTAGAGATTCTAGGGCCCGAATACGTTGTTTGGGATAAGGGCTGCACGATCAGGTTTAAAAAGCCGGCGACCAGAGTCATAGAAGCCAAATTTATTATTACCGATGAAATGCTTGAAGAAATTCTGAAAAACGTCCATGCAGCGGGAGAGCATTCGTTCACCTGGAAGACCGATTATCGTGACAGCGATAATCAGGTTTACTGTGAATTCGATAAACTGATGTACGTAGCTAAAAAGGATTTCTACAAAGAGAAGCTGAAAAAACGCGAGACTCAGAAGCAATAAGAGCCATCCCGGGGTGACCATTTTTGGCGCCCGCAAAAAACATATTCACACCTGTTGCTTTTAAGCCAATCGATGAGGGTTTCTCAGGGCATAGCAATTGAAACATGTCCGGCATTCGGGAGTGGAATGTATGTTGTTGAAGTTAAGCGGAAAGTTTTTGTTGTTTACTGCATTGGTGTTAGCCGGTACTCAATCTTATGCGCAGTATGCTGATATACCGATCTATCATGCTGACGTTCAAACTCAGCCCGGTGAACCTCTGCCTTACACTTTTTTTAAACATGACTCAGGCTACATGCACCGAAATTTAGTTTCGAGTTTGCGTGATATGCTGGTGGTGAATCCAAACGTTTCTTCTCTGTTTCATAATCACCGAACGATGCAGGTTCAGAATAATGTTGCTCTTCCGAGAGTATTTCAGCCTCTGATTAATTTCAGTTACCGTTTTATGAAAGCGAATTCGAGACGCGATGCTGAAGCAGCAAATGGTGTTAAACACGATCATTTATCTTTTCAGTTTGTGAGAGCGTCTTTTTGTTTCGGTAACGACCCGTTTATGGTTCTCGCGAAAATTAAAAGAGAGTCTGCTTTTAACCGTACGCTGGTCAGTTCGGGCCAGGCAGTTGGCTTCACTCAGATGACCGGGCCGGGAATTAAAGAAGTTCAGCATCAAATGAGCGGCAACGCTGATTTGGCTATGCCAGGAGTAAAAGAATATTTCAGAAGAGCGGTGGCGTGCTTCACAGGTAACCCTGCTTACCATAATTTTTCGGGAAAGACGGATGATTTAAAGAAGGCCATTCGTGCCGACTGGAAGCTTGATATTATTTACGGTCAGATTTTATTGAAGGTTTACACGGCTTACACAATTGCGGCTACCAACAAAACACGTTCGCTTGAAGATTTAAACGCGGCTTACGCCGGATCTTTCATTATGTACAATGGCGATATGACTGAAGTTAATGGCCGCTGCACCGGCGTAAAAGGCCCAATGAAAATCGAATACTCTTGCGATATTATGCAGAACTTCGAACAGATCAGTAACCAGTGGCAATTCCAGGTTCGTACAAGCCGCGTGAACATGACGTAAAAAGTTGAACAAAGACTTAGGTCCTGATTTTTTGTCTCAAATAAATTGTTAACGATATGGCCTTGCTAAAAAGTACTTTTAATTCAAAAGTACTTTTATGGGGGTTGTATGAACAACAATTCAAACACTGCTGTCAGTGCGCCGGAAGCACTCAATACCATCGCAGAAATAAAATCTTTTTTAAAAAGCACAACAGAAGTTCCGGTAGAACCTTATCAATTTGTGGTGCTTGGATTATTTTTCTATATATACCCGTTGTTTGATGCACTTCTTAACGTTGTACGGGGCTCTTATCATGCGTATCTGGCGATGAGCGACTTCTGGGCCTATGAAAGATTCATGTCGTGGACGAGTACGTACGGGCTTTCTGATTCCCAATTTTATGTAGGCCAATTTTCGATAGAAGCACTTTATTCAGTATTGCTTTTTTACGTCATGCATTTGGTTGCACGCAAATTTTTCGGATCAAAAGTTATTTTGAGTCCGTTGGCAAGAAAAGTTCAGGCCGCGATTAACGGAATCGTCCTGGCAGGATTTCTTGGCGGATATGCGATTGCTTACAACGGAACTCTAAACCATATTCTACCGATGCTGGTCATCGGGTGCGGTATCTGCTTTTTTATCCTTGGCCAGTTTACACGTCCACTGATCCGTTATTTAGGCGTCGCTCTCGGGACGATTGGTCTTGTGGTGCTGTTGTCGTTCGGAAGCCTTTACAGTTTTACTTATAACATTATGTATTTTCTGACGAGCAGTGTTTTGCTGGGCACAGGCCTACTGATGATAATTGAAAACCGCATAACCGGCCGGACGGTGTAATGTTAGACGCCATTAACGAAAACATTCACCAACCGACCAGAACGCGGATTATTATCTTCTTACTGGTACACGGGGAAACGGATTTCAACTCCTTGAAAGCCGCTTTGGAGCTGTCTGACGGGCAGGTGGCCAATCAGATCAAGCAGCTGGAATCTGTTGGGTATGTTGAAGTGAAAAAAGAATTCTTTAACAGAAAGCCGCGTACTACCTATAGGTTAACTGAATCCGGAAGACAGAATTTCTCTGAATACATTTCTTACTTTGAAAACATTATTAAAGAACTCGGAACGAAGATATGAACAGCCACAGCGATGCAAAATTATTTCCTCAGAATTATGAAGACTCACGTAAACGTTTTTTAGAACTCACGTCTAAGATTCCGGGCGGTCAAACCGAGCACTGGCAAATTCCAAGTAAAAAAGACGATGCACTTTTTACTGACTCTGTTTACTGGCCGGCTCTAGAAAAACCCGATTTTTTATTGGTAGTGACATCAGGTATTCATGGCTCTGAAACTTATGCGGGCTCTGCAATTCTGCAGATGTTCTTAAAAGAAATTATGCCTCAAGTAGACCGCAGTAAAACCGGAGTGTGGCTGGTACACGCTATGAATCCATACGGTTTTAAGTATCACCGCCGCACCACTGAAAACGGCGTTAATTTAAACCGTAATTTTTCTGTATCAGGTGAGCTGTATAAGACACGTAACCTGGATTCTGAACGAATGCATGAGTTATTCTTCAAACGCGCGCCAGTGGCCTCTACAAGGACAACCATGATGGATTTAATGCAGGTAAAAAATGGCGTAGCTTACTTCGGAGATGTCTCAATGGATCAGTTCACAAAGGCCACTGCGCCAGGACAGTTTGTGAATCCGCAGGATTTAGAATACGGCGGAAAGCAGTTAGAGCCTCAATCAGCGAAGCTTGTTGAAAAACTCAGATCACTTATGCCGTTATATAAAGATATTGTCGCGCTTGATCTGCACACAGGTTTGGGCGATGTAAACCGTTTGCATCTTCTGACTTCAGGATCAGGTAAAGACCTTCATCCTGAACTTTTCGGAAAGTTATTTGATACAAATGAAGATAAGGCTTTTTATGAACATACACCTGCATCCGCAGAAGGTTTCTATGAAGTGCACGGGGCATTGAACAGCGCCTTTGCTGATTTAGCCGGCCCGCAAAACCGCGTGTGTGCGATTACCATGGAGTTCGGTACTTTAGGTCACAGTTTAGATGCGCAGTTAAAAGGCCTGAATAATTTTGTGAATGAACATATTGGTTTTTACAATGGTTATTCAAGCCCTGAAATGAAAGCACAAGTCGAAAAAGAATGTTTTGAGCGTTCTTATCCGCAAAATGATGAATGGCGTACGGCTGTCGTTGCCGCCTCCAGAGGGCTTTTCAAGGCCATCGGCCGGCGGGCTTCGATTTTTAAAAGTTAAGGGTTCTACATCGAAACTATTTATGTACCTGTGGCCTGTAAAGCCTGTGCTGTTGAGTTGATCCAGTTCAAGTATCCGCTGACATCCGTAAAAACACCGGTTTGGTCGCAGTTACCGATTTTGTTTGTTCCGCGGCTGACAACACCGACTAACACCAGTTTGCCTTCGGCATTTTTCTTATAAGCCGGGCCACCGGAATCGCCGTGGCAGGCATTTCGCTGAAGAGATTCGTCAACAGCCAGCTCTTTTCCGTCAGAAGTCACTTTAGAGATTGCAACGTCCTCAACAACACGCAAAACACCGGAGCCCGCGTTACCTGTTGTTAACGGAACGACTCGCTCAGCACCTGTTTGCGGGTCTTTTTCAACTTTGTTTTGAATTGCGATATTTACGCCGAATCCTGCAAGAGTAAGTTTATCACCTTTTTTAAGAGCAGCTGAATCCGCTGTCGGCATAGGAGCCGGTTTGAACTCGGCCGGTACTGCCTTTTTTAATTTTAACAGCGCTATGTCGCCGTAGGGGTGGCCTTCAACGAAGGAACTATCATCAATTCGCTGGGGGTTGTAAGTGTCGTTAATTTTAACTTCATCGACAAAGATGACGTTTTCAGGTTTCGTTGCGCTGATATCGTTGTTAAGTGCGACGGCTACTGCTGTAACAAACGGGTTTATAAAACAATGTGCTGCTGACAGTACGACCGTCGGTGCAATCAATGTTCCTGTGCAGATCGATTGCGATGTTAATACCGTGCCGGTCGGCGATGGTCTTTCCATAATTACAACCAGCAATACAACGCCGTTTTCTTTTTGAAATTCTACACCGGCTTCTTTGCCACCAATGATATTCCCCGCGAGGGTATTGCCTTTTTCATTATTTTGCGGGGGAGTGCAGGCTGCAATAATAGTTGATGCCAGCACGAGAATGAGAGTTTTAGTTTTTTGAAAATCCATTGGGGTAGCTCCTGTATTAAGAGCGGCTACTATAAGCTACCTCTGTTACAGAGGCCTCATTCAATGTGCTGATGAGGGTCATTAAAGAAAGTTATCGGCGCTGAAAATCCCGGTGTAAGCGTATAAATGATTTGAGAGCCTTAAGCCCTCATTCACCGAAGACTTCTGTAATAATTATCTGTGCAGAGTTTGATCGAAGTTATATTCGTTACATTTATCTATTGTTTGAGATTTACGGCACACACATACTTGCCGTTAAATTCCTGGTTTGTGAATGTAATCTGTTGAGACGATATGTCAGCGATCATTCGCAGTTGCACTGAAGCCGATAACTCAGCCGGCCGGTCCGAAGCGCCTATGAGACGGCACTTTTCTTCAGCTGCACGTTTGACTGCATCACGAAGAGAATTTTCAGCGGCAGCCGTCGGTGCAATAACTCCTTCTTTAAATTTATATTTAATTGAAATGGATTTCAAAAATTGCGGGTTTTGTTCTGAACCTGTGGAAATCCATCCACCCGTTGTGTTCGAAACTTCGAATTCAATGTTCTGAATATTCACCACTTCAGCAGGCGGTGAACTTGCCGGCTCAGAATAGCAGTGAATAGAAGCGAAGGTTACAGCAGTTAGATAGCAAAAATTCCGGAACAGATTCATCTTAAAGCCTTTCAGTTTCAAATTAAGGGGCGCATGACAGCGGATTATAACTTTCGTAAAAGTTCAGTGCAGTCTCTAGCCCTTTGATCGACTCTTCTTTTTCTTGCGCTTTTAAAGTTGCAGCTTCAATTACAGCTTTTAATGCACAAGCCAGTGGGCTTGCATCATCCATAACTAAAAAGTTTTCGCCGCGCAAATTGGGATCGATACCTGATTCGGTAAATACCTTTCGTTTCGATCCATCTTTATCAGTAAAAAAGTGAGTGAAGTTCGGGTTATCAACCATGATCGCACAAAGTCCGTCCTCAACACATGGCGGAACAAAGCGCTCTTCAAATTGTAGATTTAACAGTGCTGCCTTCAGAGCTTCATGCTGTTTTTGATTTAGTTGAAGATTAAATTTTGTACCAATGTCATTAAGAGCAGGACTGGAAGTTGCCTCAGCCTCTGTGAAGGAACTTTCCATAACATAATTTGTTATGTTCATTACTCCCGCTTGCACGTCTACAGTGATTTTGGCTCCGGTTACACAACGGCCCATACAGGCGCCGTAACCCATGTGATAATTGAGTTCGATAGCGGTTGTTGAAGGATCTACAGATAGAGAGCTTTGGTTGCTTTCGGATTCGCCGTTGGCGAAACCCATTTTTTGACAGTTCTGATAAGCAAGCATCGTAGCGACAGTAATGAACGAAATTAATATAGGCTTAAGATGATTCATCATCCCCCCAGGCCCTTCTTATCGGTTAAACCGGACCTGGACTTAAGGCGTGAGGGATCTCGTTATGATACGTTATACGGCCTGCTGAATGCGTATTGAGTTTTGACCGACAAGTTTTCGCGAACGTAAGTCGTTAATCACTTCAATGACTTTTCGCTTTCTGACAGGTTTCGTAAGAAAGACTGAAATCGGGAATTTCTTTGCTTCTTCCAGAGTTTCTTCAAGCGCGTCGGCTGTCAGCAGAACAAAAGGCACCACACTTTCAAAGTTATCTTTTTGTTCAAAATCATTAATGGCTTCCGCCAGCTGAAAGCCGTTCATTACAGGCATTCGAAGGTCAGCAATAATGAGATCCGGCCGTTGCGTCTTATACATTTCAAAAGCTTCTGCGCCATTTTCGGCAAGCTGAACTTTAAAATGTGGCTCATCCAGATAGGCGAGCATCAGTTCGCGGTTTCCGGCATCATCGTCAACAACGAGAATTCTGAGCTCCTCCGGCTGAAGACCGTTTTCAAATTCAGATTTTTCTTTTGATATCTGATCCAGCTCGACGGTGGTTTCTTTTTCGAGGTCCTCTGATTTAAAAGGAACATCAAAATCCAGATCAATGATGAAGTCAGTGCCTTTTCCTACCTGCGATTTTACATTTATGTTTCCGTTAAGCTTCAGCACCAGGTCTCTCACGATAGAAAGACTCAGGCCGATAGAGCCCCCGGCAATAGGATTGACGGTACCATCCGCCGTAGACTGCAAAGCATCGCCTGAAGTGGTATCGAGATGGTATAAACGGTCGAAAAGTAAATTCATTTTATCTTCAGGGATTCCAAAGCCGGTATCACTGACAGTAAGCCGCAAGTGACAGCTTCGTGCTTTACCTTCGCCCGCAAACTTAATCAGCTCTGCTTTTAAAGTTATTTTTCCTTTGAAGGTATACTTGAGAGAGTTTCGTATCAGGTTTAAAAGTATCTGGCGCGTTTTTACCGCATCGCCTGAAATAAGAACGGGAATCTCAGAAGAAAAGTCCAGAGCCATCTCGAGATTTTTATTTTTGCATTCCGGTCTTACGATGGCTGCGATATCGTCAAAAAAATTGTAAGCATTAAAAGAAGTCTTTTGCACAGGTATTTCGGTGACGTCGTCTTTTGCCATTGTCAGTAAGTCGGTAATCAGATTCAGTAAGTGACGGCCGGCCCCCTGCATGCTGACAATGTATTTTTTCTCTTTGTCATCCAACGTGCGCCCCTGCATCACTTCCAGCATGCCAAGAATCAGATTCAGCGGAGTGCGCAGCTCGTGACTCATGTTAGCAAGAAAACGGGTTTTGGCCCGGTTGGCTTCTTTCGCCTGAATCATGGCTGATTCCAGCTCTTCAGTGCGGGCTATAACAAGCCTGTAGATGTCGCGGTTTTTTTGCAGAATAAACCGTGCAAAAAGGGAAACCATTAAACTGATCAGAAAACCGCAGGCAATAATTGAATACACGTAAGTTGAAGCCGGAATAGAATCCTGTCTGTACCAGTCCGAATCAATTCCGTAGTAATCACTGACCAGGGAGTTGTGATAAACGGGAACAAATGTTTTAGAGGCCGCAGGTCCGTCATTATCAAGCGTAATTAAAAGTTTTTTTCCTGAAGCATTACTTTTGTGAAGCAGAAGCTGCAGTTTAGAGTGGCGGTCGCGTAACTTCATCACAAGACCCGGTTCTTCCGGCCAGTCTTTTAAAAAGTGTTCAATAGGAGAAGAAAACACAAGATACTGGTTCTTCTTTGAGCGCGACTGCCAAATAGAATTGATAGTGGCTTTGCCGCCGTCAAAATTCAGCGAGATCGAGTGCGAAACGTTGTTCTCGTCGATCAGATGCAGTTTTCTACTTAAGAATTCAGAAACCGGTTTGT
>JAJFMT010000140.1 GCA_020696855.1 Pseudobdellovibrio sp. | reverse complement strand
GTACTGCCGGCTTTCCTGAAAAAAGAAAATCCGGTGCGCAAGTCTGCGTTTAAACATGACGCCTTTTTAATTCCGTTAAGCCAAAAGCTGGAAGAAGCTTTTGATTTCAACATCAACTCAACTGTTTATTTTGATGGCCGTAAACTTCTGAATAAAAAAACAAATTCAATCCAGTTACGAAAAAAATGGAACGATCTGGTTGGCCAGCGCTCAATCAAAGACGATTACCATCTGATATTATCTGATAATAAAATCAAAGAGCTGATCGAAGAGCCGGGCGTAAGCGTTGTGCTGGCGGACTCCTCTTTAAGCCATACCGAATTTACATCGTGGTTATCCCTGGCACTTAACAAAAATAATTTAGTCATTTTGAATGAGTATCAGGCGACGGGTTTTTCAAGCTACTGGACTTCGGGCCGAAACTGCTTCGTTGTTCCTGTGCAAAGCTGGGTTAACTCTATCGCAGAGCTTGATATGAACCGCGAATTAACCTGCACGACTTACAAAGCCAGTGAACTTTTCGAGCCGGTCGTAAACGAACTCTCACGTCTGTATTCTAAACTTAGCCAACAAAAGACTACCCTGCTGACTTCGCGTTCTGTTAAACTTTAAACATGCCGGATTCCAATTCACCGCAGAAGCTTCGCATTTGCCTGATTGGGCAAAAGATATCTGTTTTAAGCCGATCAACAGACAGCGGTCTTCTTTGGCCTTTGGCCCGCGGTTTAACCGAGCGTGGCCATGAAGTTACAATCATCTCGACATCTTCTCCGTTGAAGCGCCCGGAAGTTTTTCGAGACGGCGTGCGGGCTTTTTATTTAAACGAAGGCCAGCCTCAGTACAAAACTTTTAAATTCTCAGATGCTGCTTACCGAAAGTTTTTAAGCTTACATAAAGAAAAGCCTTTTCATATTGTGCACAGCCTTGATGAGTCCGCCTTGAAGATCGGCCGTCATAAAAAATTACTGGGCGTGAATGTCGCTTACGATGTTGAAGCTACACAGATGGCCGAGCTGTTCTCGATTCTTTCGCAAAGTAAGCCCGGAGCCTGGAATTTTCTGGCAAATCTGGTGCGCCTGATTTTTGAATTCATTCATAATTACTTCGCACACGACCGTACCATCCTTGATTCTGCAGACGGCATTTTTGTGACGACTCCGCAGCAGCGCATGTTACTGGAACGATATTACATGTACCCGGATTTTCACACCTACACAGTGCCTTACGGGATTAACTTAGGCGACTTAACTCCGAAGTCGGAATCAGAAACATTTAAATCAAAATTAAATATTCCTGAAAACGCGCAGGTCATACTTGCGAATTCAGACTTCACCAGCACGCATGAAGTTAAGCCGATTCTAAAAGCGTTTGAAAAACTGGTTTTAAAAAAACCGAACACCTATTTATTACTTCTCGGCAACGGCCCGCAATGGAAAGAAGTTGAGTACCAGATGCTGAACCTCGCCTTAGGCGGACGCGTGATTATGCCCGGTGAAGTTGATGCAGAAGACATGCTGGAATGTATTTTAGCGTCGCCGATTTACATCGACCTCAGTTCAAGATCGACAGGTCTGGAACCAAGCCTGATCGAAGCCATGGCCCAAAAGAAAGTGGTCATCGGATCAGAACTAAGCCCGATCTCAGAAGTCATCGAAGATAAAGTGGACGGTTTCCTTGTAAGACCTGCCGATGTTGAAACATTGAGTTCCCTTTTAGACGGAATTATCACCGGCGGCATAAATCGTGAGCTAATAGGCGAAAAGGCCAGACAAAAAATTATAGACGTTTTCAACCGCAACAGAATGATTGAGTCGCTTATAAACGCATATAAGCAAATCCTGACCAATTCCGGCCGATTTAAACAGCGCGCAAGCCTTAAAAGCTTCTTTTCAAAACGCCTGTCATCGACATAATATAAAGTAATTTCGATAACTTAGAGGACCCAATGACCAAAGCCAACTTGATCGATTTACTTTCAGAAAAATCCAACATCACTCGCGTAAAAGCAGAGGCTGTCGTTAACACTATTTTCGACACGATGGTGGAAGCATTAATGAAAGACAACCGTATCGAAATCCGTGGCTTCGGCTCTTTCGTAAACCGTAAATACGACTCATACAAGGGCCGTAATCCAAGAACAGGCGAAGTGATCGCCGTTGATGAGAAAAAGCTACCATTCTTCAAAGTGGGCAAAGAGTTAAAAGAAGAAATCAACAAGGGCCCATCTAAGAAGTAATCCGTCTTTTTTAGGCTAAATCTTCAAACCGAAGCAAGAGACCCTTTTCATTTTTTTTCGAGAATTTCTGACTTAAATTTTTAAGAATTCCTAAATCTCCAAAAAACACCTCCGAAAAGCGTGACGCGTCTCAGGCGAATTTGGCTGGTGAGGTTGCGAATGCAAGCTCATCAGACATGTTCGTCTGAGTTTCGGCGAGGGCAAGGATGCCCGTGTGTTTATTGGAGATTTTGGAATTCTTAAAAAGAAATCGGAAAATTCTCGTAAGAAAATGAAAAGCGCGGCCGAATTAATTCATCTGGAAGTTGATCCAATCTTTGTAGGAATCTACTAAAGTTTGGAAACCTAATTTGTTGCAGATGTCGCCGTCTCTGCCTTGCACGTAAGAATTTACTCCTAGGATCTGCAGCTCGCCGTTTATTTTTACCATTCCCGGGCCGCCAGAGTCGCCCATGCAGAATCCTGCAGAGTTGGCTTGGTCTACTCTTACTTTTTTATCGTTCTGTTGGATGTTGTATTGGTTAGATCTCACCGTGGTTTTTCTCAGCATGCCCGCCCCGCCGCGGTTTTCGCCTGTTACGCCGTAGCCGTATAAGTACATGTCGTGGGATTCATTTACTTGTTGTGGGTCTGCGATTTTGTAGATGGGGTAGCCTATCGGGATGTCTTGCTTCAGAAAAACCAAAGCTATGTCGTCTTTGCGTTTGTCTACCGGTATTGATAAATCGTAGCCTGAATGTCTTGCGATTCTTGAAACTCTCAGTGTGTGCTTAGTCATATTAAACCCGCTCTCGCATGAGATGCTGGGGTAAAATGCCGCGGCTAAAACGTTTGGATCTTCACCCACGCAATGGGCAGCTGTAACTAAAACATCCTTTGCGATCGGAGCTGCCGTACAGATGCTTCCGGATTCTAATCCCATCAACATAACAACCGTTTTTTCGTCGCCATCGCCTTTATTAACCAGCTCCCCGCCAACGATGTTCGGGGCCATTAAAATCTTTTCGGCTACGCAGACGCCCGGGCTCTTCTTTTCTCGCGCTTTTGGGTCTACCCGGTGTGCACTTTGATCCTGATTGCATGCAAAAAGTGTCAGACTGAATACAAAGTTTAATGCTAATTTGTAAAACTTCACTTCAGCTCCCATTAAAACGATCTGGCATGCCAACTATTCCAGCTTCGTTTTAATAGCAAGAAGTAAACCAGAAATTCAGTTACAAATTAGCTCGGTTTTTAAAGCCCGTAAATGCGGCTTAATGAGGATATTTCTTTGGTATCTGTTAACGCCATATACAGCCGCTCAAGCCCCAAAGCGATGCCCGCTGACGGCGGCATCCCGAAAGATAAAGCAGAAAAAAAGCTTTCATCCAAGTCGATTGGTTTTTTATTTAATAATTTTTTTTGCTGCAGATCTTTGATGGCGCGTTCCTTTTGCAAAACAGGATCGTTTAACTCGTGAAAGGCGTTCGCCAGTTCAAGACCCTTCCAGTAGACTTCAAATCTTTCTGCCCAGCCATCACCCGCAATGCGCGCAAGGGCTGCCTGGTACGGCGGATACTTTTCGACAAAAACTAAATGATCCTGCGGCCATTTGTTTTCGATTTTTTCCATGAATATTAAAAAGAAATAATCATCTATCGTGACTGCTGCACTGACATCGACCTGAAGTTTTGCGGCTAAGGATTTTAATTCTTCGGCCGTCGTCTCAGGTTTTAAGTCAAACTCGCAATATTGTTTAAACAGATCCGGAACCGCTAAATGAAGAATTCCTGCCGGCGGTTTTACTTTCATTTGGGTGCAAAGCACATCAATGATTTCGGTCACATCCATTTTAATACGGTTCAAATTTGCAAAACTTCTGTACCACTCGAGCATCAGAAATTCCGGAGAATGCCTGTCTGTTCTTTCGCCGTTTCGGAATACGGGGGCGATCTCAAAAATCTTTTCGGCGCCTTCTGCCAGCAGTTTTTTTAAATTCAGCTCAGGCGATGTGGGCAGAAAATACTTTTTAATTTTACTGCCTTCGCGAAACTCTGTTTCAAATACTTCTATTGAAGGCTCTGTGCCGGGGCAGGTGGCGGATAGAACCCACAAACTGCTGCCAGCTTCGGTGCTCTGCCCACATGAGAGAATTCAGTTTTCTTTCTGTCAAATTAGGAGCTAAAAGTACGACTCGATTTCCGGGTAATAAACAAACCAGATCGCCGTCACTTAAAACTTCACCGGCTTCAATCTGGAAAGAATTTACGGATGAAGGATGATTAACCAATGTAAGCGATTTGACAGACTGAGTGCCCAGAAAATGCCGCTCGACACGACCGGTTTTCAAGGCCCTTTGCGGCATTTCCGGATAGCGCGTCCAGTGTTTCTGTAAATACTCATCTCTTGTTTTGCTCATTCACAAAAGATCGCTTATAAAAACTATCTATGCAAGCTCAAACAAAAAATGAAACGCCGTCTTTAAAAGCCGAAAATCTGGCTCAATTTTTACAAACCGAATTTAAGAAATATAGATCCGCTGCGGATTTTGTTTCGTTCAAAATGATCAGAGAAAAAACACGTGATTACTCCGTTCGTAACGGTAAAGCCGAAGACCTGACGGAATTTGTTGATCTGGGGCTGATGATTGAAGTCATGGTTTCGGGCCACATCGGCTACGGCGCCACCTGCGAGCTGACGGCTGATGGTATTAAGCGGGCTTTTGAACGCGCGCTGAATATGACCCGCACATCTGCTTCACGGGCGGTTTACAAGTTTGATAAAAATATCCGCCCTGCAGTTCAGGGAACTTATTCAACGTCACGCAAAGTGCGTTTAGACAAATTATCATTAACAGAAATTTTTGATTACTTAAAAAAGACTTCACTTGGACTTAAAACAAACGACAAAATTATTTCTGCCGTTTCAGATGCGATGCTGATTGAATGCACGCAAAATTATTTTTCTTCTGAAGGAACAGAAATTTTTCAGGAGTTTGACATTATCGTTAACTCGATGTCGGCAACCGCTTCCGACGGCAAAGAATCGCAAACCCGCTCGTTACACGGCGGCCGCGGCAACTGCATTCAGGGCGGAGCCGAATACTTTCAGTTAGACAATGCCCTTCGTGAATGTGAAACAATCTCGCGAGAAGCGTTAGAGTTATTAACTGCAGAAAACTGCCCGTCAGAAACCTGCGATCTGATTTTAGCGCCTGACCAGATGCTGTTACAGATCCATGAATCCATCGGCCACCCGTTAGAGTTAGACCGTATTTTAGGAGACGAGCGTAACTTCGCCGGCTGGAGCTTCGTTCAGCCCGCAGACTTCGGTCACCTGCAGTACGGAAGCCCCATCATGAATGTCGTATTTGACCCTGCGGGAGCAAACCAGTTAGCCAGTTACAATTTTGATGATGTCGGGAACAAAGCTGACAAGAAATATCTAATTAAATCCGGCAAACTGGAAGCGGCGTTAGGAAGTTTAGAAAGCCAGACACGTTCAAAAATTTCCGGTGTGGCAAATGCCAGATCATCTTCATGGAACCGCGCCCCGATTGACCGCATGGCGAATATCAATCTTGAAGGCGGCGATCTGTCATTAGATCAAATGATCGCGAAAGTTGAACGCGGAGTTATCATGTACTCGAACCGTTCATGGTCGATCGACGACTACCGCAGAAAATTTCAGTTCGGTTGTGAATACGGCAAACTGATTGAAAACGGCAAAGTGACTAAAACCTTAAAGAATCCGAATTACAGAGGCGTCACAGTTCCGTTCTGGAACGCACTCAGTGGCTTAACAACCACCGACACCATTGAAAGCTATGGCTCTCCGTACTGCGGTAAAGGCGAACCAAGCCAGGTAATCCGCGTCGGTCACGCATCTCCGTACGCTTTATTTAAAAACATCGAAGTTTTCGGAGGAGGTTAATATGCAAACTTATTTAAAGTCTTTATCTGAAAAACTTTTTAACGAACTCAAAGGCAACGAAGAACTGTCTATCGGATTACATTCTGAAGAAAGTGAATTCGTTCGCTTCAATCATTCACTTGTGCGCCAGAACACCCATGTGCACCAGCACGAAGCAACCTTTCAGTTTCAAAATGACGGCCGCACTTACGCGAAAACCGCTACCTTAACTCTTGATCCTGAAACTGATTTAGCACTGGGCCGCGACACCATCACTGAAATGCGCGCGGTACTTCCGCTGATTGACCCCAGCCCTAAGTATACTCCGATGGTCAATAACGGAACCTCTGAGGTGTTTCAAAAAAGTGAGCGTCCTCCTGTAGAAAAAGTGATAAATCACATTACCGATGTGTTTTCTAAATCAGACTTAGCCGGCTTTTACTGCGCAGGCCCGTTAAGACAGGCGTCTTTAAATTCCAAAGGCCAGTCTCATTATTTTGAAAATGACAGTTTCTTTTTTGATTATTCTGTTTACGATGGCCCGCGCGCGGCCAAGGGTTACTACGCTGACAGCCAATGGGATGAAGCCCGTTTTGACAAACAGGCCTCTCAGGCAAAAAACACGTTGTCTTTACTTGCAAAACCGCAAATCAAAGTTAAGCCGGGAGCCTACCGCACTTACTTAGCCCCAATGGCCGTAGCTGAAATCGCAGAGATCTTTAACTGGCGCGCGGTTAGCCGCAGCCAATATGAGCAGGGCTTTACTCCGCTAAAAAAATTGTTCACGCGTGAGCAGCTGTTTTCACCGCATTTTTCTTTAATTGAAAACAACAGCCTTGGCCTGAACTCGCACTTCAATACGATCGGCGAAATCAGCCCTTCAGTTCTGCCGATAATCGAAAACGGCGAAATGAAGAACTTCCTGATCAATTCCGCAACTGCTAAAGAATACAACTTGGTATCAAATAATGCGGACGCCGGAATGTGGTCTTCAGAAGTTATGCGCTCGATGGAAATTAGAGCCGGCACCCTAGCGGATGAGCAGATTTTAAAAGAACTGGGCACTGGCCTGTATCTGACAAACCTGCATTACATCAACTGGAGTGACCCTCAGGCGGCGCGCTTAACGGGCATGACCCGCTTTGCCTGCTTCTGGGTGGAAAACGGTGAAATCGCAGGCCCTATCCAGGATTTGCGCTTTGATGACAGCCTTTACAACATCTTCGGAACTGAGCTTGCGGCCTTAACAAAAGACCGTAGCCGCTTTACGAACACTCTCACGTATCAAAAACGCCGTTTGGGCGGAATGATGGTGCCGGGTGCTTTGCTTAATAAAATGAATTTTACACTGTAAAAACGGCGCTTCTTCTTCGGAAGTACCGCAGTTGCAGAATGAAACTAGCCCTGTAATTTTCACTTAAGGTTGCGATTTACCATTGTGAATCCCGCTGAAATAGCCTATAACCTTTCGGGTGTTTAGCCCGAGGAGGATCCATGGCAACAACAAGAATTCAGTCTCTTATTCAGAAACTTTCTGAATCACCAAACGTTCAAAAAGTGGTTGGCGATTTACAAAAAGTTTCTACTGACCTGCAAAACCGTGTTCAAAATTTGAATACAAACGATGCGGTAAAAAAATATAAAGAAATCGTTAAAAAAGTTTCGAAAGCTGAAAAAGATCTTCAAAAAGAAGTGAACAAAGTTGTGGTTAAAATCAAATCTTCAGCAACTGAAGTTGAAAAAAACCTCGATCTTTACAAAAAGAAAGCTTTGGCTCAAAAAACCAAACTCGAAAAGATTTTGAAAAGCAACAAAGGCAAAGTAACGTTATCTGCGGCTTTAAAACCGAAAGCTAAAAAAGCTGCCAAAAAGGTAACTAAAAAAGCCTCTAAAAAAAGAGCGTCAGCAAAATAATCAGCTAAGAGGCCACCTTATAGCCTCTGTTTAAGCCTGATTTTGCAAAACCGGGTTTTCTAAAGCGGATTTTGTGCTGAAAAAGATCTCACTGTAACATTGAAAATGGCTCCAGCCGCAGGGTTTGGAGCCATTTGTCATTTTAGGCCTATGCCTGCTTCTGTTACTGCCAAGGCACAGCATTTTGTGCTAGTTTTGTCTCTTAAAAAAGAGGTGCTACATGGATCTCACGACAACGCTCAGTCAGCTGTCTACTCAAAACGAGTTCACCGGCCGGCACATTGGTCCCAATTCAGCTGAAAAAAAAGAGATGCTTAAGAACCTGGGCTTCACAAACTCAGACGAATTAATTTCTAAAATTGTTCCAAAAAGTATTTTAACGAAATCGCCAATGGCGATCGGTCAGGGAATTTCTGAACATGAAATTCTGAAACAGTTAAAATCAATGATGAGCCAGAATCTGGTTTATGAATCTTTAATCGGATTAGGGTTTCACGACACCATTACTCCTTCTGTGATTTTACGAAACGTTTTTGAAAATCCTGT
>JAJFMT010000139.1 GCA_020696855.1 Pseudobdellovibrio sp. | reverse complement strand
TTTGGTTGACGAACGATCTGCGGGAACTTCACTTCGGGCTTTCCCGTTAAGCTCACTAAGTTTTCCAGCTCAGGCGGTTTGCCGTTAACTGAAATTCTTTTTATCAACTCGATGAACACATGACCGCAATAAGTCGCATCTTCCTCGGCTCTGTGGAAGCCGG
Source organism: Pseudobdellovibrio sp. (assembly GCA_020696855.1). Taxonomy (GTDB): domain Bacteria; phylum Bdellovibrionota; class Bdellovibrionia; order Bdellovibrionales; family Bdellovibrionaceae; genus Pseudobdellovibrio. The sequence goes on along the minus strand of JAJFMT010000139.1, from coordinate 4,322 downwards.
CAGATGGAATTTTTAAATGCTGAACAAGAGTTCCCAGTTTGTAGTTCGCTAATCCAGGGAAAACTTTACGGCTGATCGGCAAGGTGTCTAAAACAACTCCGCGTGGAGCAGGAGATTCAAAACGTTTAATATCCGCCATCAAAAACTGCGAATCGAATGGCGCATTGTGAGCGACCATCGGCAGATCTTCGCAGAATTCAGCGAAGTCACCAAGTAAGCTGTCGATCAAAGGCTTACCAAAGACCATGTCGTCGGTGATTCCGTTAACAGCTGAAGCCCCTGGTGGGATTGATTTTTGCGGATCAACTAATGTCGAGAACACACTTTCAACAACACCGTTATTAAACTTAACGGCTCCGATCTCGACGATTTTGTCTACTCCGGGTACAGTTCCTGTGGTTTCTAAGTCAAACGCTATGAATTTCATATATATTTTGTTACAAATATTTTGTGACTGTTTCAAGAAAAACACTACAAGTATTTGTAAATAATTTGTCCCTTCAATGTAGTGCCAATGACAATTTACTTTATATACTAAATGCAAACAACTTGAGCATTTCGCAATCCTGTGGGGGGAATGCAACCTGTACCACTTGTAGAGTCATGGTTTTAAAGGGATTGGAAAACTGCAGTCCGCGAATCGGAATCGAAGCCGAACGGGCGGCGGAAGTTGGCTTCGCGGAAAATGAGCGCCTGGCTTGCCAGACAGAGATCACGGGCGATGTAACAGTTGAAATATTAAATCCGGAAGAAGTGGAAGATTAGTTTGCTTTTTTCGCTGTTAAATTAAGTTCGGATTCAAGCCCACACATAACAAGCGGACCTTTTAAGTAATTATCACTCCAAGTTGTTTTATCAATCCCCAATGTAAAGCCTGTTAATCCTTCATAAAAGACCTCAGAGTATTCAACATATCTGATTCGCTTTTGCGAATCAAAATAGGCGATAAGTCTTTCAGTCTTCTCGCCTAATTTAGGTATCGTTGTACCGAGCAGGATAGTGCGTTTTTCAAAAACTTCATTGTTAAACCAGAAATTGCTGTCAGCTGATCCTCCAAGTCCTGTTTCAGTAGGGGCCAACAGATAATTTTTAACAATTCCCTTCGCAGCGAAAATGATTTGGAAGGTGTTATTACTTTCATCTTTTTTTACTTCAAAATTGCATCTGTCGCTTGAAGTCCATTTGTTCTCTACTGCAGGGAGGCCATCTTGCCGCTTCCAACCCGGGTAGCGTTGATCAAGGTCTTTGACATCGAAAGCGTGTGACGGTTTATATCCCATTGCTAAACTGTTAGTTAAAAGATTCAAAGTATCTAACATGGGGACAAGAGAAGGCTGGCGCCCCATAAAAACAGATTGAAAACTGAAATCATTTGCGCTGAACAGATCCGGCCAAGGAGTTTCATTGAATTTATAATAAAGCATTAAGGCGGCCGAACCATTTTTACGGTCGTCATACCAGGTGAGGCTATGGTTAGACAGCGCTTCGGTTTCTACTATTCTTCGAATCAACGCGGCTGATAGATCGCGAATTTGTGCATAGTCAGTTACGGTCAGGTCGGCAATTTTACCTGCAGGTGATTTTGAAAGTGAAGCGCAGGATTCCGGTTTTGCGTAACTTCTTAATGCCGTTCGCAAGAGATAAGTCTGTCTGAGAACGCAGACATTCTGTGGTGAATCGAATTTCAAAAGTTTCAAGCCCATCAAAGCCTCATGAACAATGAGCTGAGCCTGTTCGACTTGAGACATCGTTTCGAACCGTGTTTGATCAATCCACACCTGATTGAAATCCTGAAGAGCTGCCTGTTCGGTGTTAACCTGGGAACCTATTCGTTCTTTAGGTAAATCCTGCAGAGGTCCCGGCACAAAATACCAGGTTTTTGCTCTCAGCGTCTGTGATATGTAGCGGGAGATATGATTAGGAAGAAACCAGGTAATTGCAGTTACATACATTTTAACTGCTGTAAGTTCATATGGATCTTTTATATAACTTTCAAGAGGTTTGCCTTTATAGAGATTGCCTCCACCGCTGTCGCCCGTACCTTGCGCTTGTGCCTGTGATTGTGGAGTTGTACCGGGTATCGATTCAGGTGCGCCAACAGCATTATTAGATCCCGGCTTACCAGGTCCGTTACATGCCGAAATTCCTGCAGCGGTTGCGCAGGCTAAAATGAGATAGAGAAATTTTTTAATCACTGGGGTTTTACTTTCAATTTACACACCTTATATTGCAATTTCAGCCCCTGTTTAAACGTCCCCCACTGTATAACGTTTTGACAGGGGCTGAATTGCGGCCAGTGTTCTAACCTATTTTAGACTCTATTTTTTCTAGTTTTTCTGCTTCATTCTGCATTTTTTCAGCTTCTTCAGGGCTTTGCTGTTGTGGCTCAGGGCTCGCGGAAGATTCTACCGCGGGCGCATCACCTGAAGCTTCACCCGCTTTCGGAGCCGGAGTTACATCTTCAACAGTGCACTTTTCTTCTAATGAAATAAGTTTGTAATTTTCATCCATGGGATCAACGACAGCCTCAGTCAACCTGTAAACTGTATTTTTGATTTTGCCCTCTTTTTTCGAAGTGAATTCATAAATGCCCGGGCTTGGTGAAATGACTTTTCCGTCTTTTCTTGCAGAGAGTTCCTGCATTTTATCTTTTTCGTAAAACATGATTGATTCATAAACGTAGCTGTCATTTTTAGTCAGAATCGGTTTTTGGTCTTTATCCAAACCGAAGTTAAATCCAGGTTTTGCCGTGCGGTTTGTTCTGACGGAATTTCTTTCTTGTGATAATCCTTTTCCTAAATCGCGTGATTCATTGCTTTGTGCTTTAGAAAATGTGAATTCAAGCTTTTTCTCTTCAACTTTTCCGTCTGCTAATGTCTTCTTCGTGGTTTGTTTTGTTGAACCCTGTGACGTTTTATCCAACCTGCCCGGAGCTAAGCTGTTGCTGATCGAAGCAGAGCTAAAAGTATTCTCGCGTGAAATTTCATACGTAATGATTCCGCGACTAGTCGTCATTTGTGATTTTTCATTGTATTGGCAACTAACCTGATATTTTCTTTCAGTTTTAACGTTTTGAACTTCAACCGCGGGCTGCTGTTCATCTTTAGGTTTTTCACCGCAAGAGCTCAGCATTGCAATCACTGTTAACGCTAAAGATAGTTTTAAAGTCGCTTTCATAAGTTGTCCTTTCAGAACAAATATTCAGGTCACCAAGTGAATGGGTTCGCGGTCTTGACGCCCTTGGTTAATTTTTTACAGACTTTAATCTTGGTGCTTATTTTTTAATACATCAAAAATTGATATATTTATCAAAATAAATGACTAAATAGTCATTTTATTGGTTAAATGGTTGTAACTCATGAATATTTACGAATTCGACAGTTACCAAAAATATCTCCAAAATTGGCTGTTTTCGCAGCCAAAGCACGGCCATGGAGTCTTGAAATCATGGGCCCAGAAGCTGGATGTTCATTCGACTTTACTCAGTCAGGTCGTAAACGGGAAGAAGGATTTCAGCCTCGAACAGGCTGATAAGTTAACTGAAATTCTGAATCTATCTGAACAAGAAGCTGAATACTTCATGTTGCTTCTGATGCATTCGCGGGCCGGTACGCAAAGTTTAAAAAAGAAAATAAAAAGAAAAATTTCTGAAGCTCAGGACAAATCAAAAAACATCTCTCAGCGGTTGAAGGTGCAAAATGCACTCGATGAAGAATCAAAAGCAGTCTTTTACAGTTCGTGGATTTATTCTGCGATCCGAAACTTAACAGCACTAAAAGAAATGAAGTCGGCAGAAGATATCGCAAATTTTCTGGGGCTGCCTCGTGACCTTGTGCAAACCAAAATCGAATTCCTGATTGAGAAACAGCTTTGTGTGATGAATGAAAACGGCCTTACATATGGCCCTAGCCGCACGCATGTGCCGGCGGATTCACCGTGGGTCAGTCAGCATCACAAAAACTGGCGAGAGCGGGGAGAACAGAAGATGCCTCTACGAGATCAAAATAATTTGTATTTTACATTTCCGATGTCGTTGTCAGAAGCCGATGCAGAGAAGATACGTAAACTGATTCCGTCGTGGATTGAAGAAATTCATAAAATTGTAGGGCCGTCGGAATCTGAATGTGTCCGTTGCTTAAACATAGATTTTTTTAAATACTAAATTTTAAAAAAGTACTATTGCCCCTGGTACTTTTTGTAAACAACAGAATAAATGGTACTGGCACTTAGTTGACGTAAAAATTATTAGTATATATCCACGTTAACCATTTGATAGCGTCGGGTAACGGAAGTGTAGGACTGATGCGCACTTGTACTCTGTA
>JAJFMT010000054.1 GCA_020696855.1 Pseudobdellovibrio sp. | reverse complement strand
ATTGAAACCCAGGCCTAAAACCTGGGTTTTTTATTTGTGTCGAACTTTTTGCTGTTGCTGCAAGACCACAGTAAAACTTTTTTTCGTTGTGCGCCCGCAACACAATTGTCTCATTACTGGATCTTCAAATAGAAAAAAAATATTTCAATGTCACCTCGATAAGAGCCCACTTAAACTGAATGGGTAAACAGGAGGTCACATGAAAAAATTAGTCCTTGGTACTTCGCTTTTAATTCCCGTACTGTTTTTTACTAACTGTAAAAAAAGCGAAACCACAACAAGTTCAAATATCTCTTCACAGGTTGTTCAAAATCTTCAAACAATAAGCGCAAACTATTCACCTGATTCGCTGAGTTCAGTTTCAACTTCATCAGCATCGATTCAGTCATCAGACGATCCGTGTGAAGGCGTTACTGACTTTGCAGTATGTCAGTCAAACTTAGTGAAGGCCTATATAAGTGTCGGCAAAGATGCCGTCGACAGCGTATCAACACTGGCTTCACAAGTAGGGCGCGCATTGGGCGAAGTTCCTGATGGTAACTCCGGAACAAGTTCAGATGGCAAAATCAGCTGGAGCAAGACGTCTTCTGATGTTTGGTCAATTCTTACTAGGAATGCTTCGAACGGAAGTATCGCATATTTCTCGGTTAATAATGGAGTTTACACCTTGAAACTTGATCAAAACAACGCAGAGACAAATCCTTTGGATCAGCAAATTGAAGCTGTCATTACTTATAATAATGAAAGCGACTGGGATGTTGATGTTTACTTTGGAAATAACGAATGTGATGCCACTGATGTTGATGATCCTTCAAAAGTCAGAATCAAAATGGCCAGATCAAGCGGCTTGTGGACGGGTAAAGCGATGATTTACGTTCCAAGATGGCAAACGCCGGGCTCTACGGCACCAACCTGTGCAACAACTTCAGGCGCGAACGACATCGCGATGTACACGGACTTCGTCGGTAATAATGCTTCGACCAAAGCGGCGCTTTATTTAATTCCTACTACTGAATCGGGCACAAGTTATGCGGCGTTTGATCTTCCCGGCTTCTGTACTAACTTTGCCAGTACCAGTCCTTGCGGCGGCGGTGCCGGGCAAATTCCGCCGGCATTCCTGAATTCTTATCCTAACAACTGGTGTACAACCGGCCCGAACACAACGCCTACCTGGGGCGACAGCTGTTCAACAAACTCAGCAGTTAATTCCGCAAGTTACTCTTCCGGTTCAAATTGGACAGCGCCGAGTGTTCTAAAAGGTTACTCGGTTACAATGCCGACAAGTTTATAAGATTTGCTAAATATTTAATGGCAGAAAAAACCCGGATCTATTTCCGGGTTTTTTATTTGAACTGCTAAATTTGCAAACGAGAAGTATTAAAACAGATATTCGATCCCGAACTGCTCTGTCATCAGTTCTTGTTTGCCTGAGCCTGCCGGTACAGGGCGCGTAGCCGAACCGCTGAACCGATTATTGATATTCGTTAAAGTAATATCAGCGCGAATATTATATTTATCACTGAACTTATAAACCCCGAAAAAACCAAAGGATGTCATTGTGGTGCTGGCATTACCGGAATTTACCGGAGACTCCGAAAGCGATGGGTTAAAGAAGAGTTCAAACTTTCCGCCTACTGTCAGCGGCATCGTTTCACTGACAGGCATTGAAGCTTTTAATCCCATGTTGATGGCCGAAATTTGCGTGCTGGTTAAAGAAACCGGCGCCGTGTTACTGATAGAGGTATTAAAGTTTGTAACGCCGATCAGGCCTGTGAATTTTATATCTTCAGGAACAATTTCTTCATGTTCAGAGTCGGCTTCTTCTTCAAAGACATAATCGTATCCGATCGACGCATTTATTTTCGTAAGATTGATGCTCAGATTAGCGGGTGAGGAACCTGTTAATCCGTTCGGAGCACTGAAGCTGGTGGTTTGATAAGAAGCCTCGCCGAAGAAACCGTCTTTTACGTACATAAGCACACCCAAATGAATACCAGGGGCGAAGTTTTGGGTGGCGCTTCCTTCAGTGCCGTTAGAAAGACTGTTTGATTCTTTATACTGGGTAACTAAGCCCTGTGCTGTCAGAATGCCGTTTGTATTATGCCGGTCTAAAAGTTCTTCACGCTGCTCTGCTGTTTGTTTTTCTTCTGAAGGCACAGCCGCGACTTCATCAGGTTTTTTCTCTTCATTTAGTGGGGATGCGTTTGCGGTTTTTTTTTCACCGACGACGTCACCGTCTTTATTTATCTCAGGTAGCGGGTAAGAGATAAACTCTGTCGGTAAAACTTTCGCGCCGATATCAACGACGCCTGTTTCTTTTTCGAAAGTAATCTGCGCGAAGCTTAAGTAAGTATCGGCTTTTTTTACCATTACTTTGGCAATGATTTCTTTTTCAACGCCGACTAAAAATTTCAGTTTCGGATGACGGTTCAGTTTAATGATTTGCGCCAGAGTCAGCTCTTGGCCGGCTTTAACTCCGTTGATCGTGCCAAGGCTAATGGTTACTTCAAGCCCGCGGCGGCTTAAAACATAGCCTCGGTAAGGAAGTTTATTCTTTAAGTTCTGATACATTTGCACGAACTGCTGACGAAGTTTTGAAATTTCAAAAGCCGTTGTGTCTTCAGTTGATTCTTCGGCCAGTAATAGACCCTGATCATGCGTGAACAGTTTCAGTTTGGCATTCAGGCCGCGCGGGCCTTTCGTGATGAAAGCCGTCAGTAAGCCCTGCGCATTAGTTTTAGTTAAAACTTCTAAAACATCATCAGGGTACAAGTCATAATTTTCGATAAATTTATTCTGATCATGCCCGACAATTTCGGCGTAGCCCCAGGTTTTATCGGTTTGCAGTAAATCGACAAGAAGTTTTTGAATGGGCTGTGCATAGATGCCGTTCAGGTTGTCGTAAACCGGTGCCAAAGTAATTGTACGCAACAAAATATTCTGGTCGGCTTTACTGGTGTACTTCACCGGAAAGGGCGACTTATTTTTTGCAGAAGTTTGTGCAATACCAGGAACTGAAAAAAGAATTAATACGGGAAGTAACGACAGAAAAATACGGCGCAAATTCAAGTTGAAGATCATACGGTATTTTCGCCTGTTTTACGGCGGGGCGCAATGATCCCCAATTCAGCAACTGGACCTTTAGCTCCCGTTTAGCTCACGTAGCTTTCGCAACGGGTCCTCTTCATCAACCTACGAAAGTCCTGCTTTGTTGTTTCTAGTCGAGAGCGCGTAAAATCCAGGTTAAAATGAGTCATGCAATTAACTTGTCTAATTATTGAAGATGCATCGTTCATGAGAGAAATTTATCACTACTCGCTGGCAAAATGCGAAAACATCCGCATCGTGGGTGAGGCAGCTGACGGTGAAGAAGCGATCAGGCTTTTATCAGAACTTAAACCTGATATTATGCTTCTTGATTTAGTGCTTCCGCTGAAAAGCGGCTTAGATGTTTTGAAAGAAGTTTCATTAGTTTCTCCCAACACAAAAGCTATTGCCGTTTCATCAATTGAAGATGAAAAAATTATTCAGAAGGCTAAAGCTCTGGGTGTTATTACTTACATTAAAAAACCATTTACCAAAGCGGATCTAGTGGCCGCTTTTGATGAAATCAGCAAGAACTACTCCGAGGTACAGAATGGATGAGGCCCGCTTTGTTTTAAAATGTTTTTTGTTCGCAGCTCTTTTGATTACGCTGTCACAACTGAAAACTAAAACAGGGACCATCGAAACTCAGATTCAAGCTACCTTAGTCAGCTCTGAAACTGCCAGTCTGGTAAATAAAGTTGCCGACGGGGGAGTTAAGGCCATTCGTGATTTAGGTTCTTATTTAAGATCAAAAATTTCTGCGGGCATTCAAGGAGCTCCTGCAAAAGAAGAAGTGCAGGAAAAAGCTGAGGCGGCGGTAGCTGATACTAAAAAAGCGATTCAAAAAATTGAAGCCAGTGTAAAAACGGCCGTTACCACGGCCGAAGATGAACTCGAAGAAGCTGAAGAAATCGAATAATTAAATTATATTCCTGTTTCGTTGCGGCTATTTGGATGGATCGTTGCGGCTACTTGCCTATTACGTTGCGGCTTACTTGCCGACGCCCACAGGCTGTTTTGAAGGTGTCGATTCAGTAGCAAGGGTATTATCCGGAAGCGGGCTCTTATCAGATAAAAGAATTCGTTTCTGCATCACCAATGGACATGCACCTTGTGAAGCGGCAGCCGTGATGCTGATTGAAGAGATAGCGATTGCGATAAAGAATAGTATTTTCATAAGTGCTCCTTCGCTTGAGGTCAAAGCTCATTAGATGTAATTGCTAAGCCTGTGCCAACAAGATCCGTAATTTTTGATAAAAAAACCGTGGAGTTTTAATGGCTTACAGCTGCGGTTCAAACTGAGACAGTCAAACTGTTAGACAGCTGCAAAGCTAAACCAGATCATTATGAGATTTTTGAAGCTGACCCGTGCGATCAGCTTACAGAATTACTTCTCGTCTTTAACCGGAGGACGTAAAGGTGAAGGAAGAGTTTGATTACCGTTACCTTCGTGAAGAGCGTTCCCTTTCGGGCTTGATAACAACAAACCTAAATGAAGAACGTTATGCACGTTTCCACCGGCAGTCGCTCCTGTTCCTGCTTCGGTTACTTCCGGCTCGCGTGGAGCAGGGCAGTTCGTTGCAGGTTCGCCCGGAAGTGGGCAAGGAATCACGTCTGAAGCCGGCTGAGCTGCTTGAGCAGTAGCTGGAGTATTAGTTTGAGTTGATGAAGGCTGTTCGTTTTCAGCGGCTCCAGCAGTCAGGCTTAATAAAAGCGAAATGGTCAGTAGAGTTTGTTTCATAATTCAACTCCTAAAGTTTAAAGGCGTCCTGAGTAGCCGGAGAAATGATATCAAGTAAGTTGCTGAACGTGCTCGCCACCTGCGAAGCTACAGTCGGACCATCCGGGCTGTCAACTTTTGCGATATCGCCATTAGATTTGTATGTAATTTTTAACACGCCTACACCTGGCCTGCTGACAATAGCCGGCTTTCCGTGGCGCTCTTCGTATTCGATTTTTACTATCTTCTTCGCCTGATCGGTGATCGTCGCGATACGGCCTTTTAAATCGTAAGTCATGGTGATCTTCTGGCCATCGCTGTTTTCAGCATACGTTAAATTGCCTTTTGGATCGTACTTAAATGAATTCGTTACGACCGATACGACTTTGCCTTTGTCGTCAGACACCGTGTTCTTAACAACCGAAAGTTTTTTCGTTGAAGGGTCGTGAATGTATTCGTATTTAGAATTCGCACCTTCTTTTGTTTTTACTAATCCGTCAGGGTAGTAATCAAAATTGATGACGTTGTTGTTCTTTTTGATGCTGATCGCTTTACCGAATATTGGGTGGTAGGTGATATCAGTTGTGCTGCCGTTGATGTTTGTTAACACGCGAGAAAGCACCACTTCTCCGCTCGGCAAAAGCTTGTGCCAGAATTCATAACGGTTTTTAGTTACAACTTTTTTGTCACAGGTTTTAGTTACAGTAGACCAGTAGTGAAAGCGCGGGTCTGATTCAGAAAATTCATATTTGTAGTTCTCGACGCATTTTTCACGGTCAGTAAATGAAATAACCCAGTCTTTCAGGTTATCGTATTTTAAGCTGATAAAGTTTTTATCGGGCCAAACAGCTTTAGTTAAGTTATGAAATTCGTTGTACTCGTAAGTGTAAACTTCTTTATCGTTACGTGCCCAGGCATTCTTATTCCAGATCAGATCTTCTTGAGAGTTGTATTTGTACTCAGAGATCAGACCATTAGGGCCTGTAACTTGTTTAACTTTTCTGTTTGGATAGTATTTAAAAAATAATTTGCGGTTATTGTTATCTTCGATATTAACCAGCAAGTCTTTATCATACTCAAATTTTAAGAAATTCGCGTTCTTGTCATAGCTGTGAGTCATGCGGCCTTGTAAGTCAAAGCGCTGATTTGTTCCGTCTGCCAAATTGCGGATATACGCGCCTTTGCTGAACACCACATTTTCAACTTCCTGACCGTTTGCCAGGAATTTCGTTCCTTCTTTTATCGGAATCGTGATTTTGTATTCGCGCGCCAGGCTTGAACGGCGGTTGTCGTCTTCAAATAAATCCGCCTGTAATTTTTTGTAATAATCTGCAGAAAGGGATTTTTGCTTAGGATCCGCTTTCATTTTGCTGATGATCTGAGTGATTGTATTCTCTACGTCTCTTTTCTGAATTTCACGCGGAGAGTAAACCACTTCCTGACCGTCACCGCATTCAGAAATTTTGATATTACCTTCTGAAGTTGTTTCTAATCTTGTTTCGAAAGAAGAACACCATCCGAAACCGAACATACCGTTAAAAAGTGTACGGCTTCTGTAAGCGCGAACGATTTTCAGGTCATAGCCCGGGCCCTGAACGTGCATGTCCGTCCAAACATTTGAATAGCTGGCGCTGTTCATGTCGACTAAGGCGTGAGAGGTTGAAACAGATAAAAACAGCAGCAGCGATAGTAGCACATTATTCGTCATAGAAACCAATCTCCATCTACACCTTAATTGTAACAATCTTTTTGATCATCACTCCACCAATAATTTGTAATACCAACATAAGGCCAAGCATGATCACGCCCCAGAATGTAGAGAACATCGGTTCGATATGACTTGGGTCCAGGAAGTAAAACACACCTAATAAAATAAACGGAATACTGGTGACGATAATTCCCTGCATGATGCCCTGGGCGGTCATAGCAGAGATCTTCTTTTCCAGCTTTTGACGTTCGCGGATCGTGGTTACGATCGTTTCAAAAGTTTCCGACATGTTACCGCCGGTTTCTTTTAAAATGTTGATCGCCACGACGAACATCTGGACGTCAGCCCGGGGAATGCGTACTGAAAGGTCGTTCAGGGCTTCTTCGAAGCTTTGACCGAATTGAGTCTGCGTAATGACCTGGCTGAATTCAGAGCTGATCGGGTTTCCCATGATTTCAACCACACGTTGCATAGACTGCGCGGGATTCGCGCCGGACTTCACACCGTTGGCCATAATCGTTAAGCCATCCACCATTTGATCAACAAAAGCATTACATCTTTTTTGATAAAGGGCTTCGAACAAAATCGGCGGTAACTGATAACCCATAATTCCGAATGAAATTCCCATAACAACACCAACGGTGAAGTTCGGCCATAGGGCAACGAAAACTAAAAAGCCAAGTCCCAAACTTAAACTTAAAAACATGGCGTTAACTTTTTTTTCGTTAACTTCCATACCCATAAGCTTCATGTTTTTCATCACTTGAGTTTTTTTACCGATGCTCGCCTGATAAACTTTGTTGATAATCTGATCCGCGTAAAAGTAAACCGCAAAAAAGACGGCTAACCCGAAGACAGGAAGTACAAACCATTCATTTTTAAATATGACGCTGAGTAAATCCATAGTTTATCCTTTTAACCGGCCTTCTTAGGCGGTACTGGAGGCTGAACTCCGGCTTTTGGCGCTTCGTTCGAAAAGATTTCCATCGGAATAAATCCGCCTTTGTCTTTGATTTCCTGAACAAAGGAAGGAACTGTACCGGTTGCCTGGTACTGACCGAGAATCTTTCTGTTTTTATCAAAACCTGTTTCTTTGAAACGGAAAATTTCTGCAAGGGTAATCACATCACCCTGCATACCGTTTACTTCAGTAATGCTGATAATTTTACGGCTACCGTCAGACAAACGAACGATCTGAACGATTAAATCAACCGCACCTGAGATCTGTTCGCGGATTGCGCGCACAGGTAAATCAAGTCCCGACATCATCACAAGCGTTTCTAAACGCGCAATACATTCACGCGGAGAATTGGCGTGAGTCGTTGTCATCGAACCATCGTGACCGGTATTCATGGCCTGCAGCATATCTAATGCGGCACCGTCACGCGTTTCACCCACGATAATCCGGTCAGGGCGCATACGTAACGCATTCTTAATTAAGTCACGAATCGTAACAGCATTCGTACCTTCCATCGAAGGCGGGCGGGTCTCAAGGCGTACCACGTGCTCTTGCATCAGTTGCAGCTCGGCCGCGTCTTCCACCGTGATCACACGCTCATGCGCGGGAATAAACTGCGAAACCATATTCAGCAGGGATGTTTTACCGGAACCGGTACCACCGCTGATGACCACGTTGTATCCGTACTCAACAGAAATTCTTAAGAAGTCGAGCATGTTTTTCGTGGCACTTCCGAACTCGATATATTTTTCAGGCGTGATTCCGCCTTTTTTGAATTTACGAATTGTTAATGCAGGTCCGTCAAGGGCCAGCGGTTCAATGACGGCGTTAACACGGCTTCCGTCTTTCAAACGCGCATCCACGTAAGGTGTCGCATTGTTAATCTGACGGCCCAGTGGGGTTACGATACGCTCGATGATACGGCGTAAATGATCGTTCGATGTAAATTTAATTCCGCTTAACTGAACTTTACCGCTTTTCTCGATAAAGATCTTTCCGGCACCGTTAACCATGATCTCTGAAATGGCGGGATCGGCTAACATGTCTTCAAGAGGGCCAAGCCCAAGAGCCTCTTCCAGTACGTCTTTTACAAGTTTCTGGCGTTCTTCACGCGAAAGATTCGGCGCTTCTTTATCGACGATAAGACCGATATCTCTTTGCGTTTTTGAACGAAGTTCTTTTTCTTTACTTTCACTGTCACCGGCTTCGGCCAGGATTTTTTTCAAATCAACTGTACGGATCAGCTCAGAGTGAACACGAAGTTTCAATAGTGTGGCCGCATCATATCCGGAAGCGTTCGTCGGTATTGCGGCTGCCTGATTTGATCCCGCAGCAGATGTTGAAGCGGCAGGAGGCGGCTTCGTCGGTTTTTGAACAGCTTTAAGCCGTTGTAAAATTCCGCCGGCTAATTTTCGTGTTAAGTCGAAGTAAGCGGCAGATAACGGCGATTTAGGATTTGTAATGACAAACGGTTTTGAAGTGGTCAGGGAAGCAGTCGATGAAGCGTCATCAGACGGAATCAAACTGATCGGCGGTAAACCCAAGTGCTGACCGATGACCTGCGGAGCCAGGCCTGCATTATTAGAAAATTTGTTCAGTATTAGCTGAAACATTTCTTTCGGATACGTTTGAGAAAGCAGTTCGTTAATCAGTCTTTGTGTCTGCTGAACAACGAGAATATCCGGAGTTGAAACAATTGTGATCGCCGTTGCGTCCTGCAAAACTGTCTGTTGCATCGGACCGATGTCGTTCCCTAAATCTATGACGATGTATTTGAAAGAGCGCGAGCAGAATTCAAGAAGCTTACTTAAGTTGTCAGATGAAACACTTAAAATTTCTTCAGGGCCGCGAACTGCACCAAGAAACGCAAAACCCGCAGGATGCTGAGTTACAATTTGCTGAATCGGAGTAGAGTTCAAAGACTGAGTTGAGTTTGCAAGTTCACGCAAAGTTTTAATCGGTTTCAAACCGGTAATAATATTCTGATCGCCGACACTCTTTGTGTCACAGTCGATCAGCAGCGCAGGCGTGCGGAGTTCCATCGTAATTGCAGCCGCAAGGTTGGCAGCAAACACCGATTTACCGACGCCGCCTTTACCGCCTAATACCGCAATCAAATTGCACTGAGAATTTATGGCCAAGAGACCTCCACCATTAACAACTTCTTTTCGTCACATTTTAAGATTTTCTAGAGTCTTTAGCTCGTGTGAAATGACCTGTCCGGCCTTCTACTGGACAAAGGGGGTGAGTCCCGAAAACCGCTGCCAGAGCGGCTTTACGAAGGTCTAGGCTTTGATTAGTCTCTGAGTCTGAACTTCTTCTTAACTTGCTCTACGCCGGTGCTGGCTGAGGCTTTGATGATCGGGGTAACGAACACCACGAACTGGGCGTTTTCACGGCCATATTCTTTTTTAGCTTCGAATGTAATGATGGCCTGATCGCTTGTTGGCGCACCGTAAACGGTTTCGGTGGATTTTTTAATTATACCCCCGAAAGCCGCACTTTGACGGTCACGAACTGAAATCGTTGTATTAACTAAAGTAGTGCTGGTTTCAGCTCTTCCGTTTGCAACCCGTACCTGAACATTCAAGCTGCCAAGCTCAACCAATCCTGACCGTTCAGATTTAATTGTCGGTCTTACAGATAACTGAACGCCTGCAGACGGTAAGGTTGAACTTCCTGTCGCGCCACTCGGAGAAACCGTCGGTAAAATCAGCTGCACTTCACGCTGAATAAATCCCTGAGTTTTATCCTGAATCAGAACTGAAGCGGTATCGAGAACTTTTGCAAAACCGTGAAAACGTGCCCAGCGAAGTTTAGGTAATAAATTATTTAAAAGATTAATTGTTGAATCAAAGCTGCTGGCAGATTGCCCTGCATTAGCCTGGCCACCGGTGCCGGCCTGAGTACTGATAGCCGGAGCAAAAATAAAATTAAATTGCTTCGCATAGCTGTCAGAAAATCTCACGAAGTGAGTCACCACCTGAATCATTTTCGGCGGCGGCTCAATTTTTTCTTCAGCAGGGCGAATCGAGATCAAATCAATAATGAGGTCATCAACCGAAGTTCCGGCTTTTCTTCCTGTAATTGTAAGAGTGTCAGGAAACGCGGGAGGCGCTTTTTCAGTCACGATATCCGGTAAATAGAGAGCTACAATTTGTTTAATGCGGTCTTTTTCCTGCAGATTATTAACCTGACCTTCAAGTTTAATAAAGTTTCCGACGGCAGAAATTTTTACTTCAGGATTGTTCACATCGCGAGTAATAAATTCCGCAATCTTTTGGCGCGCAATCGGGCTTAATGAAACAAGCGAACGTACGCCAGGGTAGTTGGCAATTACCTGATAAATGCGGATCAGATCTTTAGGAAGTAAAACATAACCGTCTAATAAAATGGAAGGCTGCGCAGGCCCGTTTTGTACGGGAGCATTAATAATTTTATATTCCACGCCTTCGATGTCGGCCAGTAATAGCTGAATCTCGCGCAGGGTTCTTTCAACGGCCTGCTGGTCGCGGATATCAACGCGCAACTCTACCAGAATCTGCCCGGTTTCTCTGTCGTGTAAAGTGACGATGCCGTTTCCGGCCTTTAACGGTGTAATACGAAAAAAGTCAGAGGTGCCCATTCGCTCGATGCGAATAAGGCCTTCAGCTCCGCGCTGAACCATATCTTTAACGGGAACTTTGATTTCTTCGTCGTGCATCAGCCCGTTGATAAGGCTTAGCTGACGGCGGATTCTTTTTCCGTTTGGTTTTTGCGAACTTTCAGCGGCACCGATGACGGTGTCCTGTGCCTGAACTTCAGGTGGAAAAATAGCAAAGATGAAAATGACCAAAGGCAGAATTTTTAACGCACGCATTCTGCCTTTTATTATACTGATTAGCGGCCCGGAGCTCCAGCGCCATTTAACGGTGTTGTAGACGAAGATCCAGGAACCAGGCTGGTAGTCCTGCTCTGTATCGATTCGGCACTCGAAGCCGGTAAGCGTGGCATGACTTTTCTGTCATTCGGGTTTCTGACTGTCAGAATAATGCTGCTCGGGTTGCTGGCGGCAAGGAAGATCATGTCCTGCGCTTCTTCAACCTTCATTTCAAGAGTGACATTTGAATACTTGGTATCGCCTGTCAAAGTTGTTTGAATAACCGCTTTACCTGAAGGATCTCTCTCGATCGTGCGCGGTAAATTATTATTTACGTTTACGCCGGTCGCAAGAACGGTAACGTCCTGTGAAAATAAAGTGATTTCACGTTTCTGATTTAAACCACGGCCTGTTTCAATCATCGCATAAATGTCTACGCGGTCACCAGGACGTATCAAATTCGCGTTCGCTCTCTCAGGAGAAATCGGAATAGTCACCGGGCGTTTTCCCGGGGCAACTGTGATTGCTAAGCCGGTTTCAGGGCCCACTTCAGTGATCGCGTTTCTTGTAATGGTTTGGCCTTTTTTAATCGGGATAGCGGCAACGCTTCCCACTAATGAAGAAATCGAATCAACAGCATCAGGTTCTACGTCGTTACGGCTTTTTTCGCGCACTTCAAGTACGTCATCGTAAATCGTATCCATTTCGCCGATGTCAGCACGGGCAACGACAACACGAACTTTGTCGCCTGCAGCTTTTTCAAGTTCTGCCTTTTTTTCCTGTGAATAAGAGTAAAGCATGAAGGTCGCAAATACGCCTGCGCCAATCGAGATCCATAAATTTCTTGAATCATTTGGTCCCATAGCAATTATTCTCCCACTCGGTCTTTTTGACCATCTATGGAACAATCGGCATTAATGCAGATTCCATAAACGGTCTTAACCCAAATTCTGGGCGTTTGGATAGTCGAGCCTTCTTGCGGAACGTAGGTCGAGTTAGCGGTCCAGCGGTTGTTGTTACTGCCGCGGCCTCCGTAGTTGTATTCAGATTCGTTTGCATCGGCCTCTGCGATACTGCGCTTAGCGTTTCCGCGCTGATAATTCACCATCACATCACGAACAGTGGCCGGCCAAACACCCTTAGATTCATTCGGTGATTCTTCAGAACCGTCTTTGACCACTCCGTGAACCCGCGCCATCGCACGTTTATAATTTTTGTTGTCAACACCGGGACGGAAGTACATCAGATCCGATCTGAAACGAAAAGTTTCAATGGCATAATTGTAAGCGCCGATGGAATTTAAAATTCCCGAATGAACTGCGCCGAAAAATCCGATCGAGAAATTTAAAACAACAACCATTAAAGTCAGTACCGGAATCGCTTCCAGTAAAGCCATACCTTTTTTGTTTTTACTTTTAAGAGGCTGGATTTTACGTTTTAACATCCTTGGTCCTCTCCGCAGCGGCCTGACGCGCAGGTGCCTTGAATAGGGCCCCATGCAGCCGGTGCCAGCTTGTTGTTTTCAAGATTTTTCACTCCTTGTGACCAGCGGTACAAGTTAAAATAGTCGTTACACTCGGCAACGCTGACGTTTCTGATTAAAAACGCGCGCACAGGAAAGGTGAAAATAGATTTATTCGAAGTTACTTTTCCCAGGAAGGGAACCTGCAAATTAGAAAATAGTTTTAAATTAATCGTTGTAGAAGCGCCGGTCCACGGTTGACGGAAATTGTTTTTCTTGTCATCCGTATTAATTTTAAAAGTCGGATCTTCATCGTCAAGTTCGCCGATCTTTAAGTCTTCACGTGATAGTTCAAACCAGCTTGAGTTGCCGTCACTGTTGGTCAGCAGGGGAAACTGAGCAGCTAATTTTTCAAATTTTGAATAAGCTCTGTCTTTTGCTTTCACCGGATTGTACTGACCGGAAGAATAATTTCTTGCAGTAGACCAGACGATGTACTGGCCCACTTCAATCGTGGCCAATGAAAATGTTAAGGCGAACATAAAAATACCGATGCCAATAACCATGGTAAACGCGAATAAAAAATCCGCGATAAGAAAGCCGGCGTTGTTTCTGTTAAAACGGCTTTTTTTAGTAAACTTCATGGTGATGGGTCCGAGCTCAGTGAGCGTGCGATGGAATTCGGGTGACACTTTCCAATCGTTTGTTTTGATTTTCCGGGAGCAGTACAGCCTTGATCTTCACCTTTCCAGGTTCCGTAAGCTGTCATGTTTTTTACTGTATTGATTGAAGGTTCAACCAGCTTAGCAATAAGCTGTCTTTCGCGGACTTCTTTAGTCGTGAACATAAAGAATCCCATTAGGACGACCATCAGAAGGACGGCCTCTAAAGCCATTTGGCCTTTGTTATTCCTTTTCAACCCACGGAACCCGAGACTCTTCATTGCTGGATCCTCCGTTAGGGTAAGGTTTAAAGCCTGCGCCCGTGGCAAGTTGTGTCTCTACCCGGGCAGCTAAACGTACGCTTCCTTGATTGAAAGCTTTTTGAGGAGCTTTCATTAGCGTTGTCATGAAGACAACGCCGCCTAAAATCAAAAGAAGGACATACTCAATAGTCATTTCAACTCATTACTTCATGTCGGTAGTAACGTTTTTCATTCCATCTTCTAAGTTAGCCATTTTATCGCTGAAAGCACCTTTGATTTTGTCTTTGAAAAGCATGACTAATCCAACTACAACTACGAGTAACAAAATGTACTCTGTCGCACCTTGACCGCGTTTGTTTTTAAGACTGTTTCTCAAATTGTTTCTCATTTTTCCCAAGAATTTCATGATGAACCCCTTTCGTTCCATTTTACTTATCGACGATTCCCCAATGAACTTTAACTTTTCGCGACTCTTCTGAAAAAAATTTGACTCAATTTGAGACGTTTCTTAAAGAACACACGTCATCTCGACCTAAGACGTGAATGAGGGGCAGGATTTGAGTCCTGACACCAGATGACTTAACCTATATGTGTTTCATCAGCGAAGGAGGCCACCATGCTACCAAAACAAGTAGTTTTCTTTTACGTTGCCTGCGTGATTATGCTTTTCACAATGAACGTCCTTCTCGGTTAAGTGCCAATACCATTTGTCCTGTTTGAGGCAAAAGGTGTCAGAGTCATTCGCTCACAGTAAGGTTCTGCAAAATTTTATCAGGTTACAAAATAAAAAGCGGAGCTTTTGGCTCCGCTTTCTTTTAAACTTTAATTTTAAATTTAACTTAGTTTCTCAGTACATAAATATCTGAGTAATTTCTTCCAAGCTCATCAGCGTCCATTCCGTAGCCCACGATGTAGCGGTCTTCGATGGTTTTACCGATGTAGTCAGCGCGGATCGGTAATTCGCGGCGAGCCGGTTTATCGATTAATGTAACGATTTTTAATGAAGCCGGGTTAGAAGCCTGTAAGCGGCCCTTCAAGAAACTTAAAGTTCTTGCTGTATCAATCACTTCTTCGATGATGATCACGTGCTTGCCTGTGATGTTCATGGAAATGTCTTTAGTGATTTTGATTGCTCCGCCTTTTTCAGTTGATTGAACGTAAACGAAATCAACTTGCTGAAACAAATCCACTTTGCGCATTAAATCTGCTGCGAAATGAACTGAACCGCGTAATGGAACAATAAAAATAATTTCTTTACCTTCGTAATCAGCTTCAATTTGTGAAGCCACTTTAGATACTAACTTTGCGATATCATCTTTTGATAAGAAGGACATCATTTCATCTTTAATTTGAGCCATAAAATTCTTTCTATCGTGTCTGTTAAACGTCGCTTACAGCGACAATGAAGTTACTCCGGCAGCCTGAGCCATTTTCAGGTAGCGTAACGCTTCCTGGTTACTGGCATCATAGCGCAAAACATTCTCCCATTGATCAACTGCTTCTGCAATATGATGAGAGTTATACAAAATTAATCCAAGCTTCAGTCGGGGAGCAGTGAGTCTTGGGTCACTGGCCAACATATTTTTCAGCTCTTTTACGGCGCGGTCATTTTGGCCCGCACGTACAAAACATTCCACTAAACGCATAACGTAATCGGCTTTTTTAGCAGAAAGTGAAATGGCTTTAGAGTACTGCTCTGCGCTTTCTTCATAGCGGCGGTGCTGCAAATACATATCCGCAAGTTCAGCGTGTTTAGCTGCAAAACTTTCGTTGATATCCGGCGACGAACTTTGTTTTTTAAAATCCAAGTGAGCACGGGCATCTTCGAAAACCTTACGGGCCTCATCGTAACGGCCGATATCATTTAAGATGATCGACAAACCGACGGCTGCATCTGTGTAACCCGGTTCAACTTCTAATGCCTGTTTGAAAGTGGTAATCGCTTTGTTGAATTTTCCCTGATCGTAGTAAATGGTCGCCAGCATTTGCAGAACTTCAGGATTTTTTGAATTCAGCAAAGTGGGCTGATTCAGAATCGGTTCTGCTGTTTTGTAATCGCCTTCGATAAATGCGGCGCGAGCTTCGTCAATTAACTGCTGTGAAAAGGCCTTCATTCAGTAGTTCCTCCACTCTTGCGAATCTCCTGCGCTTCAGGTGAGTCAGGAAATTTTGCCAGCAACATCTCAGTGTATTGCTTTTCTTTTTCAGAATTTTTCAATTCCTTGGATGCTTCAATGGCACCCTTCAGAATCCGTGAATCATAGTCAAAGCCGCTGTATTTGTTCAGCGCGCTTTCATAGCGTAATAAAGCCGAATCATAAATTTTTTCTTTTAAATAAAAATCAGCAATATAAAGTTCTTTTTCAGTCAGCATCGAGTACGCTTTTTTTCTGTATTCTTCTGCTTCTGCTTTGTAGCTGGATTCAGGATATTTTTTCAGAAGCTCGTTGAAATTGTAAATCGCGTCTGTCGCTAAAGTTAAGTCGCGGTCAATTGTTTCAGGAAGCTGCTGAAAGTAACTAAGCCCGGTTCTGAAAACCACGTAGTCTGACTTCGGGTGTTTCGGATGAAGTTCTCTGAAGTTCTGGTAAGAGATCTGCGCATCGCTGTAGTCTTCAGATTTGTAATGAACATCGGCGATTGCCAGTTCGGCTTCAGTAGCTAATGAACTGTACGGAAATTTATTTTTAACATCGGTGTAGCGCTGAATGGCCACTTGGTAACGGTCAGCCTTTTCATAGTCTTGCGCGATCTTAAAAGCTTCTTCTGCAGTAGACGGATCTTTATCAACAGTCGAGCAGCTTTGAAGTAACGGCAAAAGCGTTAAAATAAATAATAATTTCGGTATCTTACTCATCATCTATGGGCCGCCTTAGATTGATAAAACTCTGAACTGGAATCGATGTCAAAGTCTAACAGTGAATGGAATAAAAGTTTCAAGTGTTGGCCCCGCTGCCGAGGGGAATTACTGCCGAAAACTTAGGCTCAGAAGTTCAATCTGAGAGCGGTTTATCCAACCGGTAAATGCTCCCGGGTAGCGCACCTGAAAATACTGATCATTTGCCGCTAAAACTTCCACTTCAAGACCGGCCTGCGCCTCTAAAATGACGGGTTTGTTTTCGCCCGGAACTGTTTGAACAGGAGCTTTTTCTGCCACGACGACCGCGTGCTGAATTTGGGATTCCTGATAGCTGATAAAAGTGCCAGCGGCCAAAACCACGGCCAC
>JAJFMT010000138.1 GCA_020696855.1 Pseudobdellovibrio sp. | reverse complement strand
GTGATCGTCAAAGGCCGCATTACCGTTTACGAGCCACGCGGCACTTATCAAATCGTTTGCGAAAGCATGGAACCCGTCGGCGCCGGCGCTTTGCAAAAGCAATTTGAACAGTTAAAAGAAAAACTGAAACTGGAAGGCCTCTTTGAAGCTGCCAGAAAAAAACCGATTCCTCCATACCCGAAACACATCGCTGTCGTCACATCACCAACGGGTGCTGCCATTCAGGATATTTTGAACATTATGCGTAGACGCGCACGCAACGTTGAAATTACGGTGGTGCCGGCTTTAGTGCAAGGCGCGGGTTCTGCTCCCTCGCTGTGTGAAGCTTTTAATAAAGCGCAGCAGCTTCCGGTTGACGTTATTATCATCGGACGTGGTGGCGGCTCAATGGAAGACTTATGGGCGTTCAATGACGAGAAGCTCGCAAGACTTATTGCTGCTGCAAAAATTCCCGTGATCTCTGCCGTGGGCCATGAAGTTGATTTTACGATTTGTGATTTTGTTGCCGATCTTCGTGCACCAACCCCTTCTGCTGCGGCAGAGTTGGTTGCTAAAAGTTCAGTTGAAGTTGCGCAAAGACTGAATCAGCTGGAAAACGCTTTGAAAATCAGTATTCAGAAAATTATTAAATTTAAAATGCAAACGCTGGTTTTAAACAGCCGCCGTTTAGTAGACCCAAAGAAGAAGCTTCAGGATTACTTTTTTAGAAATGACGAATTGTATTCACGCTTGGAACAAGCAATGAAAATGCAGATTCTTCATTTAAAAAAAGATGTGCAGATTTTAGAAAAGAAGTTGGTACCGCCGACAGAAGTGATTGAACGCATGCGCACCCGAATGGAACGCGCCCGTTTGAAATTGACTCAGCAAATTCAGTCGCGCATCGCTGTGAAATGGCAAGCTATCGAACGCGTGAACGGTCTTCTTGACGGGATGAGCCCGTTAAGAGTAGTAGACCGCGGTTATTCGATCGCAACAACGACCGCGAAAAAAGCCGTAGTGAAATCTGTCAAATCCGTCAAAAAGGGTGATCACGTCGATATTAAAGTTACCGATGGCGTGATTAAGACAGAAGTTTTAGAAGTGATTAAAGATTAAGATTGAAGTTAAAGTTTTAAGTAAACAGAGGACTAAATATGGATTTCGAAAAAAAATTAACCCGCTTAGAAGAAATCGTACAAAAAATGGAAAGAGGCGAATTGGCCTTAGATGAATCCATGAAATTATTCGAAGAAGGCGTTAAGCTGTCGCGCGATTGCCAGCAGCAGTTAACAAAAGCTGAAGCTCAAGTGAAAAAACTTGTAGGCACTGATGCCAACGGTAAAGCAGTTACGGAAAATTTTGATCCTTCTGAAGACGACGAATAGTTAATGTCAGATCTTCGGATGTCAGATCTTCTAGTAAAGGCCCAGCAAGATTTTGCCCCGCAGTTTCAGCAATGGCTCGAAAGCTATTTGCAAAACTGCAAAAGAACATCGGGCTATCACGAACTGCTTCTGAACAGCCAAGCGTACAGCTTAACCGGTTCAGGCAAAAGATTCCGTCCGTTTCTGGCGTACTCAGTTTTTAAACTATTCTCACAGCAAACCGAAAAAATTCAGAAGTACTGTCTTGCGCTTGAAATGGTTCATACGTATTCGCTTATACACGATGATTTGCCGTGCATGGATAACGATGACTTCCGCCGCGGTAAACCCACAAATCACAAAGTTTATAAAGAAGACACAGCCCTTTTAGCAGGGGACGGGCTTCTTTCAGATGTTTTTGGGATAATCGCAGCTGACAGCACACTGACCGCCGAAACACGCATTAAACTCGTTCAGTTGCTTTCTGAAAAAATCGGGTCGCACGGAATGGTTTCAGGCCAAGTGCGCGACATGCAAAGCACGACCGATGTTACGCTCGACAATTTAAAACAAATTCATTTGCAAAAAACGGCCAACCTTATTCAGGCGGCTGCTCTGGGCGCTGCCATCGCCGGCGGCGCAAGCGAAAACGAGTTACATAATATTTCTGACTTCGCTGTTTCATTGGGAATGGCATTTCAAATCAAAGACGACCTTCTCGATCACAGCGATAACGCCCAGGATTTTAAAAGTTACGTAAAAATATTGGGGCTTGAAAAAACCAAACTTGAACTACAAAATTACTCTGATCAGGCTATGAAGTCCATTTCAGCGTTTAATGGCACACAAGGTGGTGCAGCTAAGCAAGCTGAACAGGCTGAAGTCTTAAAAGCATTGATCGAGTACAACCAACAAAGGGCAGAATAACTTGAGGCTTGATCTTTACCTCGTACAAAATAAACTCGCGAACTCTCGCACTCAGGCTCAGGATTTTATTCAAAACGGTTACGTGTACGCGCTTCAGAACGAAGTCAAATTAGTACTCAGTAAATCGAACTACATCGTTAAAGAGACCGACAAAATTGTTGTCGAAGCGAACCGTTTGCAAAAGTATGTGTCGCGCGCGGGCCTTAAACTTGAGGCGGCCATCAAGCACCTTCAGCTCTCAGTGAAAGACAAAGTCGTATTAGATGTAGGCCAGTCGACCGGTGGTTTTACTGATTGCCTGCTACAACACGGTGCCAAGCAAATTGTAGGCATTGATGTAGGTCACGGGCAGTTAGCAGAACCACTAAAAAAGCACCCGCAAGTAGTGAGCTTTGAAAACCTTAACGCAAAAGACTTAGCGGTAAACACGGCCTTCCTTAGAACCGTCCCAGTAAACCAATTTGATCTTATCGTGGCAGACGTTTCGTTTATTTCTCTTACTAAAATTATTCCTTCAATTACAAATTTTATAAACGAAGGCGGGGAGTACCTGCTGTTGGTGAAGCCGCAGTTTGAATGCGGCCGCGAAAACTTAGACGAAAACGGCCTGGTAAAAGACCCGGCCCTTTTTAAACAGGTCGAAACTTCCATTACAGAAAAAGCATTACAAAGTTTTAAAAACGTAACCTCTTACTTTCCTTGCGAAGTGCTGGGCAAAGACGGGAATCAGGAATTTTTTATTTATGGAAAAAAACGCAATTAAGTTATTGTTCGTTACTCTTTTGCTGGCAGGCTGTGCCACTAAAAAACCTGCACCTGTCATTGCCGAAAAACCGAAGTCGTCTCAGGTTTACAATGAAAAAGACGAAAAGCCAGCAGGCACACAGCAGCCGTCCGATGTAAAATCAGACACCGAAACACCGGCGCAAAACACACCTGCACCAACACCGACTCCAGCACCGGTTGAAGCCAATGCAGGAAGTTTCAAATCCGTTCCGCGAGTGGGAATCATTTTTTCTGCCGGGGGAGCAAAAGCCTGGGGCCACATCGGTGTCATCAAAGAAATCGAAAAGGCCAAATGGCCGGTTAAAGCAGTTGCAGGCCTTGAATGGGGTGCAGCCGTTGCTGCGTCTTACGCTCACAAGCTATCTGCAAATGAAGTCGAATGGGAGCTTTCAAAAGTTCGCGATTTAGAAGACGTTGAACAGGCCAGTGAAACCATTTTTGAAAACCAAAGTGTGAACGATCTGAAAGTTCCGTTTGTTTGCCCGTCATTAAATATCGTAAAGCAGGAAGCCTTCCTACTGAACCGCGGTCAGTTAAAAAGCCTCATGCCCTTCTGTATTTCGTCTCCGGGATTGTCGGGTCATTACAAGCAGAGCATAGGATTATTGGATCATATCAGCGCGTTATCGCAGCATATGCGGGCCACAGGTGTTAAAAAGGTCATCCTTGTAAACGTTCTGGCACAAGGCAGTAAGAAGCCGCTCGTGTCGGATGTAACCTCGGCAGAGAACATATTATGGGTAAAAGCCGCTGTAGCCGCGGCTCAGAAGCCTGCGGGCGTTGATGATGTGATCAATATCAATTTAGATGATTACAGCATCAAGGATCTCGATCAGAAACGTGAAATCATAGCCAGAGGCGCCGAATTAAGCTATGATCAGATTAAGAAATTAAGTACGAAGTACGGGTTATAACATGAGAAAAAGCACAGAAAAAATCGAAGCCTTTAAACACAGACGTAAAAAAGTTGTATCAAGACTTGGTAACGCAGCTTTATTAATTGCAGCTCACCCTGAACAAATCAGAAATGATGACGTTCATCACCCGTACCGCCCTGACAGCAATATGTATTACCTGACCGGTTTTGAAGAGCCGGAAAGTTTTTTGCTGATCCGCCCAAATGCAAATCCTGAAACTGTTATGTTCGTGCGCGAGAAAAATGTTGAGCGCGAAACATGGGACGGTTTTCGCTTTGGCCCAGAAGGAACAAAAAAAGAATTCGGTATAGATGAAGTTTATAAAATCGACCAATTCGAAGAAAAATGCCTTGAGTTACTAAAAGGCTACGACGAATTGTATTACCGTCTTTATAAAAACGAAGAAGCGGATCAGCGCGTACAAAAAGTTTTATTAAACTTAAAACGCGCTTACGGCCGCACAGGCTACGGTTTAATGACCATCAAAGACGCTGATACTTTCATCGGTGAATTCCGTCTTAAAAAAGACGAATACGAT
>JAJFMT010000137.1 GCA_020696855.1 Pseudobdellovibrio sp. | reverse complement strand
TTGTTTTTTAGTTTTCTTCTGCTGGGGTATCGCCAAGTTGGTAAGGCAGTAGATTTTGATTCTACCATTCGCAGGTTCAAGTCCTGCTACCCCATCCAAATTTTCAAAAAGACAAAATTTTTACTTCAATGAATATCCTACGAGTGTTGGCTATTGCTGATTCCAATGGGGTAGCAGGACTTGAAGAGAGCAGGCGGCCATGTCGCGAGCGCCAGTGGCGCTCGGGATATGGTAAGTCGCGCACGACGCGCGACTTAGCCTGCGGCGCTGCCGTGGAGTCGACCGGCAGGAGCCGGGCGACGGGAGCGGCAAGTCCTGCTCCATAGATTTATCTTCACATCCAAAAATTCGATTCCACTTAAGTGCAATTGAAATTTAAAATTACCGATAAGTGGTAGAACTCGAGCAGGAAAGCTAAATTGGACTATACAGTAGTAAAACTATTTATTGAATCCGGGCAAAGTAAGACCTCAAAGGTTGTAAAAATTGCGAGTAATTTTCCATATGTCATCGGTCGTTTGTCTCCAGATCTCTCAATCAACGACGCAAATTTATCCAGAAGACATTGCCAGTTAACAGTTGAAATGGGAGGCCTTTACATTGAAGACCTCGGCAGCAGTAATGGAGTCGAAGTGAATGGAACTTTTGTAAAGAGGTCGCGTTTACTCATCAATGATCAAATCAGGGTCGGTAGAACACGCATGAAGGTACTCGAAATAACTTTGGCTACTAAAAAAGTCCGCAAAGGCGGAGGAAATTTTTAGGACCATTGAAATGCAGGGTATTTTTGAATGGTAAAGCTTTTTTGTACAAAGTGCGAACGTTTTTTAAATTAGGTTAACGCCCTTTGAACTCTGTAATATCCAATACTTCATTACTTTTAATATTCCAGAAAGTTGCTTGAATACTATCTACGGCATCTCGTTTCGAAGTCGAATTAAGATCAAATATTTTCATCCAGCTTTTTTCCATCAGTGTTTTGCGTTTTGCCGGACTTACCTTCAGATTATCAAATGCATCAAGTTCTTTAAGAATATATGAATGATATCCTTTGTTCAAAACCGAATGCCACCCATCAAAATCGCTTAAGAGAACTTCGTTGCGAGGTTTTCTGAATTTAATTCTAAAAGCGTTTGTCCCTCTCGGTACAAGGCATGATCTTCTTAAGTCGCACGGGTTTTTGAAATCTCCTTCCCAGCAATACCAAGCCCAAAGAGGAACCGAAACTTTTCTGTCTACGGGAGGTAGGCGCTTCCTCATTTCCTTTGCTAACCAACTGTAGGCTTCTAGGTATTCCGTTGTTGAGTGCGCTTTCGATCCATAAAGTTGGCCGGTTCTTTCGAGCTTCTTGACGGCTAAAGGAGATTGGACACTATACAGAATAATTTCGCCGTTTCTTACAATGGCACACATGTCGGTAAAGTAATTGAAGTGATGCAAGAAAGTAAAGCAAAACACCCTGCATTAGTCTGACCAGTATGGGATCTCTGTTATTACTTTTGCGGAGGGTTTCGCGGGACTTCCTGTATTTTATTTCGGCTTTAAAAACTTGAAAAAACTTCAGTTTAATTCACATAATAAAAAATGCCTAACAAGTCAAAACCGCGAAAAAATAAATACCCTGCCGAAGGAATCACCTTAGAGATGATGGTAAGTGACCTCGTTGACATTTACGGATGGGAAATCCTGGGTGAGAAGATCTATATTAGGTGCTTCAACCATGATCCAAGTATAAAATCCAGCGTTAATTTTCTCAGGAAGACTCCTTGGGCCAGAAAACAGGTCGAAACGCTCTACCGTTGGCGTTCAGACACCGGGTGGGACCCTCGAGATGATTCTGATCGTACTCCTGTTACAGTTCAGTTTCCGGAGCTTAATGACGGCAAGTATGAAGAGTAATTGACGGTGCGGCCACCAATCATACAGAAACATTTCAATCGGCCGCCACATCGCGACCCATCCGATGATGACAAAACCTTCTTGGGCAATTGTGGAAATTCTAGTAGAGGTCTGCGCTGACTCAATAAACTGTGAAATGCTCAGGCATGTAAACAAAGTTCCTAAACCCACTAAAAAAAACCAGCGGCCCACGCGAAGCCGCTCTCGCAATTTAGTGCGCGATAGCTTTGATTCATAATTAAAGTAAGCGTGAAACGCGTCTTGTAGGGTCGTCTGCTCAACTTGCTGATTGGTTTCTTCATTGATGAACACACGAATCTTCATTTTAGCTTTAAGTGGGAATTCCCGCACCGAATTTAATATATACCTGACAAATTCTTCATCAAGATCGCGTTCGCGAAACGGGGCGGGGTCGCGTTCATTAAACAACTGGCGTGAGTTCTTTACGGCCACATCCACAATGATGAAACCATTTTCGCGGGGGTAACGGCCGCGTTCTAAATTTCTTTCTTCTGTTTTTTGCATAGGCC
This sequence comes from Pseudobdellovibrio sp., assembly GCA_020696855.1. Taxonomy (GTDB): domain Bacteria; phylum Bdellovibrionota; class Bdellovibrionia; order Bdellovibrionales; family Bdellovibrionaceae; genus Pseudobdellovibrio. Next base: position 4,756 of record JAJFMT010000137.1, on the reverse strand, counting down.
TCTATCCTACGAAAGCTTATTGCGCTTAGCAATCATTCGGTAGTAATGTATCGTTTTAAAGAATACCTTTAAGATTATTTAACGATTTGAAAAGCTAATCCCGCTTCCGGTATATTGAGAGCTGGAGGTTTTATGAATTGCCCCAGTTGCCGTGATACCGTTTTGCAAATGTCTGAGCGATCAGGAATTGAAATTGACTATTGCCCCTCATGCCGCGGGGTTTGGTTAGACCGCGGAGAGCCAAACTACACTGGCCCGGCTGAAGTTCGCGGTCATTCGGATGATTACAAGTATAAATACAAAAGAAAGAAATCATTTTTAGAAGAAATTTTCGATTAATCCTATAATCGAAAAAGCTATAATCAAGTCTTTCAGTCGACAAGGATGTCAGTTGTTAAAGTTTAAAACTAAATTCCAACAAATCATGAAGGTACTACCTGATTATGTTGGTCGCGCCTGGTATGGCCCGGTGATCTCAATTTTAGCGGCTCTTGATAATTTAATTGTCATCGTTCCTACGGATGGGTTTTTAATAACGAGCTCAATGTTGAAACCGAAGCGATGGTTCTATTTTTCTTTTATGACGGCCGTCGGATCTACGTTAGGTGCGATATTTCTGGCTTTTTTGGTGGAAGAGTTCGGTCTTCCGCGCCTGTTAGAGTTTTACCCCGGTTTGGATCAAACTAAGACTTGGACACTTGTTAATGATTTTTTTAAACATTACGGTTTACTTTGTGTTTTTGCAGTTTCGTTATCTCCGTTGATGCAGCAGCCTGCCGTGATCATTGCAAGCCTGGCCCAAACTCCTTACGGTGAACTGGGAATGGCAATCTTTGCTGGACGCTTCATAAAGTTTATGCTTTTTGCCTATATCGGTTCACACGCGCCGGCACTCATCTCGAAAATTTGGGGAGTGAAGGATGAAATGCGGCAGGTGGGTAAAGTTAGTTAGAATTGGTTTGTCTTCCAAGTGCTTAAAACCATTCGGAAATTAAGATTTCACGTATTTTCCATAAAGCCTATTGACCTTCCAACCTTTGGAAGGTTTATGATGAACTCAGAACTGGAGTTTACTATGGATTATAGAGGCCATCATCATTCACATCAGAACCACACAGGGCACGCGCACAATTGTGACGGGCACGATCATTCACATTGCGCTACCCACGATCACCACAAAGTAAAAGACCCGGTTTGCGGAATGGATGTGGATCCTAAAACAGCAAAAGGCGGCAGCTCTACTTTTGAAGGTAAAGAATACTTTTTTTGTAATCCAAAATGTAAAAGCAAATTTGATCAGGAACCAAAAAAATATCTGGCACCCAAAGCCGAAGCAAACGCAAAAGCAAAAGACATTGAATACACGTGCCCGATGCATCCCGAAGTCAAACAAATGGGCCCGGGCAATTGCCCCATCTGTGGTATGGCATTAGAGCCGGTTACGGTTTCGTTAGATCACGAAGAAGATCAAACAGAATACCTCGACATGAAAAAACGCTTCATTGTTGGAGCCATACTGAGTATCCCGCTTTTATTTTTAACAATGGGAGGACGAAAAGTTCTTCAGTTTGAATCTCTTCAGGGAATGTTTCCGTGGATTGAGTTGTTGCTTTCTTCACCGGTGGTGCTCTGGGGTGGCTGGCCCTTCTATGTTCGCTTCTGGCAGTCGATAAAAAATAAAAGTCTCAATATGTTTACACTGATCGGTCTTGGTGTTGCTGTTGCTTACATTTACAGTTTGGTCGCAGTATTTTTTCCACAGATCTTTCCGCATTCTTTCAAAGATCATATGACGGGAGAAGTGGGGCTTTACTTTGAAGCGGCCAGTGTGATTGTAACATTGGTTTTACTGGGCCAGGTATTAGAATTGAAAGCCAGAGGGCAGACCAGTGCGGCCATCAAAGCGCTACTGGGCTTAGCGCCAAAAACAGCAAGAAAAATTTTAGCTGATGGTTCTGAAGTGGATGTAGAATTAAACACTATTCACATCGGAGATAAATTCCGTGTACGCCCCGGAGAAAAAATTCCTGTAGACGGAAAAGTTCTGTCAGGTTCTTCTTCTGTAGATGAGTCGATGGTCAGTGGTGAGCCTATCCCGGTAGAAAAAGAAGCAGGCGCAAAAGTTATCGGTGCCACAATAAACGGAACGGGAACGTTAGTTGTTGAAGCCCAAAAAATCGGTAAAGACACATTGCTTTCACAGATCGTTCAGATGGTGGCAGAAGCGCAAAGATCGCGTGCCCCTGTGCAAAAGCTGGTTGATCAGGTGTCTTCGTATTTTGTTCCTGCGGTAATAGGAATCGCAGTATTAACGTTTATTGTTTGGTCGATATGGGGAATAGAGCCGAAGCTGGCGCACGCCATTGTTAATGCGGTAGCGGTTCTGATCATTGCGTGCCCGTGTGCTTTGGGTTTAGCTACACCGATGTCAATTATGGTGGCAACGGGACGTGGCGCCACTATGGGAGTCCTTTTCAAAAATGCGGAATCAATTGAGCTTATGAAAAAAGTAGACACGGTTGTTATCGACAAAACCGGTACACTCACTTTAGGTAAGCCGAAGCTAGTAACTGTTAAAGCCTTTAATGGCCGGGATGAAAATGAAATTTTATCTCTAAGTGCCAGCTTAGAGCAATTAAGTGAGCATCCGCTAGCCGCAGCCATTGTAACCGGTGCAAAAGAGAGAAAAGCTGCCATTACTGAAGCGAATGATTTTAAATCAATCACCGGTAAAGGCGCAGTTGCAATTGTTAATAATAAAAAAATTGCGATCGGCAATAAATCATTGCTGCAGGAAAATAATATCAATACCGGAACTGCTGAAGCGGAAGCCAATCAGCTTCGCGCAGATGGGCAAACCGTTATGTATGTGGCTATCGACGGCCAAATTGCAGGGCTTCTTGGTGTGACCGATCCGTTAAAAGAAACGACTCTGCCGGCGATCAAAGCTTTAAGAGAAACCGGAATTAAAGTCATTATGATGACCGGAGATAACAAGTTAACCGCTGAAGCCGTTGCGAAAAAGGTGGGCCTTGACGGATTTTTTGCCGATGTTCTTCCCCAAGGTAAGGCCGATTTGGTTAAAAAACTTCAAGCTGAAGGAAGATTTGTGGCGATGGCCGGTGACGGCATAAACGATGCTCCGGCATTAGCGCAGGCGCAAGTGGGCATCGCTATGGGTACAGGGACTGATGTCGCGATGAACAGTGCAGGTGTCACTTTAGTAAAAGGCGATCTGATGGGAATTCTAAGAGCGCGTGAATTAAGTGAAGGGACTTTGAAAAATATAAAACAAAATCTTTTCTTCGCATTTGTTTATAATTCGCTGGGGGTGCCGCTGGCGGCAGGCATTCTGTATCCGTTTTTTGGAATCCTGCTTAGCCCAATGATTGCGGCTGCAGCGATGAGTTTAAGTTCAGTGTCAGTCATCGGGAACGCATTAAGGCTGAAGAAAGTGAAATTGTCATGAATATCGGAGAAGCAGCAAAAATCTCAGGAGTGAATTCAAAACTGATTCGGCATTACGAAGAAATCGGAATCATTCCCAAAGCCAGCCGAAGTGAATCAGGATACCGCACGTATGCAGAGGCTGATGTTCATATTCTTTCGTTCGTGAAGAGAGCAAGAAACCTCGGCTTTTCAATGAAAGAAATAAAAAAGCTCGTAAGCTTGTGGCGGAATAAAACCCGCGCCAGTTCTGAAGTGAAAACGCTGGCTTTAAAGCACGTTGAAGAAATGGAAAAGAAAATTAATGAACTTCAAGAGATGGTTAAAACTTTAAAACATTTATCTAAAAATTGTCACGGAGACGGGCGGCCTGACTGTCCGATCCTGAACGACTTAGCAGGCCCAAAATAGGAGGCATTATGAAATTAGTAGAAGTATTAGCAGTGGTCTTTTTAACAACGGTTGCACTTGCGCACGGTGAAGATAAGCCGGGCCCGAACGGCGGGTATATTCAGATGCCCGGCTCGTTTCATACTGAAGTGGTTCCTGAAAAGGACGGAACATTTAAGGTTTACCTTTTGACCCTGCAGAATGACAACCCAACGATTAAAAATTCGTCTGTTGCAGCAACCATCGTCAACGGAAAGAAAAAGCAAAAGTTAGACTGCATGCCAATGGGTGAGCACTTTCATTGTAAAACGAAGTCAGGACTTAAAGCAGGAACACTTGTGATCTCGGCCAATCGTGAAGGTGCGGTGGGCGTTGAAGCAAAATACAAATTGCCACTCAAGCTTACGAATGCAAAAGGTTCAGCTCCGCAAAGTCATGACGGACATCACTAGGAAGGTCTACTTGAACAGATTTCGCTCATGCAGTGTCATGGGCTGACAACATGGATCTGAATATCGCGGCTTAACCCCACACTATCAGTGACCCTCACGATGGGAAAATTATCAAAGTAAGGCGCAATAAAAACCCCTTGCTGCTGAAGTAAATTCCCGGCACCGGCAACTTGCGTGAAAGTATAGGGCGGTACGCCGCCTTGCACCTGAAACTGATGATACTCTCCGTAAACCAACACGAGATTCAATTCGGTAAAACGTAACGGGGGTACCGAGTATACCTCAGCCACCTGAACATTCCCGGCAGAGTCCGTCGCTTTAATTACCGTCTTAGAAAGTGAAGAGGCCGCAATCAAAAGCCCAGTGTTAGCATCAATAGAGCTGTCACCCGACAAGCGGCTGAAGACCACCGGTGGAGTGCCACCGGAAAACTGAAAATTAAACTGCTCGCCATAAGAAAGATAAAC
>JAJFMT010000136.1 GCA_020696855.1 Pseudobdellovibrio sp. | reverse complement strand
TGTGTAACATGACCAGCGCGATTAATATTGTGATCGTTGTAATGAAGGTCATGGTTTTGCTATAAGAAGCTTTACCGATTTGCATGATCTTTCGTGGCAATTCTGTTTTAATGACTGAAACAGGAACGTTAAAGAAGTCAGTGAGCACAGCCATACCCAGCATGGTGTCGTTAGATACTTCAATATGAGCAAACTTCTTTTGAAGGTCGATTCCGTGAAGCTGTGCCGCCGCCGACGGACTTTCAAATGAAACGCTCCGGCCCGTAATTTCACTTATTTTTTTCGCGACGTCTGCTCCTACTGTTCGCGCCATTAAAACATATCCTTTTGGGGGGCCGTTTGATTTGCTGTTGTGGACCGGTCTGACAGAAAACATGAGAAGCCCTTCAGGAATTTTCAATACGCCTTTGTGAGAGACTTCATCTTTCTCAAAGCTAAAAAATTTTGAGCCCGGCTGCAGGATCCGGCCAATGCTCGTAGGAAACGCCGTAAATTTAGAGAGGCTTCGGTCGTAAGACCGCTGGCTGATAACTTCGCCCTTAAGATTATAAAACGCAAAGTAGTCTAAATTCAGGAGCTTCATCGTTTCAGGCAAGCTGATCATCGAATTGAATGTTTCAAGCAGCACTTCGGTATTCGAGAGAACTTCTTCCTGTTCTACTTCTTTGAAACCGGAAATTAAAAAAGTTTTTGAAAATAATGAAAAAGCCACCAGAAGAAATCCTGTTGTAATCAGCTTCAATGTCAGAACTTTAAATCTGATGTTCATTACTTCCCCGCGAACGTTCAAGTCTTAGTATCTGAATAGTCTACGGATTAATAGTAACGCGACTTAACAGCCAGTCTGAAATTCATAGTGAAAATCAGTAGGTCTTGTAACTGCCTGATACACTTCTGTTTTGAGTTGTTAAAACTGTGTAAAAATGCCTTTAATTTCCGGTTAAATTCAGCGTATAAAAAACAGATCTTCCTTTACTGTCGCCCGTACTGAGCAGGCCCATCTTTACCAGCAGGGTAAGGTCGCGTTTAGCTGATTCTCTGCTGGTTTTACAAATATCTTTGTATAGCCTGTTAGTCATTTGCTGATTTTCTTCGATCATATAATTAAGAATTTTCTTTTGCCGTATGTTGAGGTCAAAAGCAGCCAACTGCTTCCACAGTTTTTCGGAGAGATCTTTTTGTTCCGATACATTGAGAGCTGACGTAATCGCAACGTTCATCATTTCAAGAAAATAGCTTATCCAGTTTGAAAGATCTCCGTCGCCCTCTGTGATTTCTTTTACGATCTCTTTGATGCGCTCTTCGTTTTCTTCAAACTGCAAAGAAAGATCATAGGTTCGGTAGCTCAAACCTTCAGTTTCGACGAGCGCCTTTTCTGCAAGGGCAGCCGCCAACACGAAGTTACCCGCTTCGAAAGGGGAAATAATTAAAAACCAAACACTGCCGATAGCGGCCCTTAACAGAGGGTCTAAATCTTCAGGCGGTTCATTCCACCATTGCAGCCAGTTTGTAATTTCAGAGCCTATTTTCGTAGAGGGAAACGAAGCTTTGCCGAAGTCCTTCAGCCTGTAAGCACCAACTGAAACGCGGCGGATTCCCGCAAAGCCGGTAGGAAATAGCGATGCCTGCCAGCCAAGAAGCCGCTGCTCATCTAAGCCGGGCGCGAACCAATCCGCAAATAATGGCTGGCGAACGTCGACCATTTCAAAAGAGTGAACGAAATTTTGCTTCAAAGCCAGTAACCGGCCCTGATTGTGGCGGGCCCTCACCAAAGAGTTGATGAAGTTACCGTGAGTCCAATAAAACGAAGGCCAACTGCCTTTTTGCCATAAGTAGGTCATTTTGTGACCCATTTAGACCATTTAATTGGGTCAAAAACAAGACTTTTTTGTCTTTTTACAATAGGGTTTGACAGCTCTAGAGCACAAATGGCACAAACTACATTCTTATTAAGTCGCTTATTAAATAGAAAGAGGACATATGTACGCAATTATTAAAACCGGCGGTAAACAATACAAAGTTCAAGCTGGTGATGTATTACAAATCGAAAAATTAGATCAAGAGCTTGGTTCTGAATTCAATATCGACCAAATCTTAATGATCGGTGGCGATAAAGCTCATGTTGGAACTCCAACAGTTAAAAATGCAAAAGTAACTGCAGTTGTTACTAAGCAAGCTCGCACCAAAAAAGTAATCGTTTTCAAAAAGAAACGCCGTCAAGGTTACAGAAAGTTCGCAACTCACAAGCAGGACTTCACTGAAATCTTCGTAAAATCTATTACTTCTCCGGATGGCCAGGTTTCTAAATCTGACGCAACCCCTGATGTAAGAGATATCGCTCAACTTCGCCAAGACCGCATTCAGCAAAAAATTGCAGACCACAAAGCACGCGTATCTGCAACAAACGCTGATGTTGAAGAAGCTCCGGCTTCTAAAAAAGCTAAGCCTGCAGCAAAAAAACCTGCAAAAAAAGCAGCGGCGAAAAAAGCTAAACCTGCTTCAAAACGCTCAGCTAAAACGGCAGCGAAAAAAGCAGCTAAAAAAACAAAAAGCAAAAAGTAATAAGTAATTTTTAATTAGGTATTTAATTTTTTAAACTGGAGTAGACAATGGCAAGTAAAAAAGCTGGTGGTAGTACCAAGAACGGTCGCGATTCGCAGTCCAAGAGATTGGGTGTTAAACGTTTCGGTGGCCAATTAGTAAAATCTGGAACAATTATCGTTCGCCAACGCGGAACTAAATTCCACTTAGGTAACAACGTTAAAATCGGACGCGATCACACGATTTATTCTGTAATCGAAGGTCACGTTAAATTTGAAAGATTTTCTAAAGATAGATTCAAAGTAAGCGTTTACCCTAAAGCGGCGTAATCGGAACTTGAATATTTGTTAGAATACGATAGAAGGAGCCATACACAGGCTCCTTTTATTTTTTTAGATCGTAGTTGTTCACATGAAATTTGTTGATGAAGTTAAAATTAAAATATCCTCTGGCCACGGTGGACCAGGTGCGGTCAGCTTTCGGCGCGAATCAATGACCCCACGTGGTGGACCGGACGGCGGCGACGGCGGTAAAGGCGGCGATGTCATTTTTAAAACATCAAAGCACATTAACTCGCTGGTGGATTTCCGAAATCTTAAAACTTACTCGGCCCAAAATGGGTTACCAGGGACAGGCGACAACTGTTCTGGCCATAACGGCGAAGATTTAGTTCTTGTTGTTCCTGAAGGTTCTGTCATCAGAAACGAAGAAACAGGCGAGATCCTATATGATTTAACGGGTACAGAATCCGTTACGGTTTTAAAGGGCGGCCGCGGCGGCAAAGGGAACACCTTTTTTAAAACAAGTGTGAATCAGGCTCCCGAATATGCTCAGCCCGGCGAAGAAGGGGAAAGCCTTTCTATCACTTTAGAACTTAAACTGATTGCCGATGTCGGCATCATCGGTTTCCCGAATGCAGGAAAGTCGACTTTGATTTCACGCATCTCTGCGGCCAAACCTAAAATTGCCGATTACCCGTTTACAACTTTAACTCCAAACTTGGGAGTCGTGAAGGTCGGCGATTACAGTAACTTTGTGGTAGCTGATATTCCGGGACTGATTAAGGGCGCGCACGAAGGCGTAGGCCTTGGCATTACGTTTTTAAAGCATATTGAAAGAACTAGTTTGTTTCTTCATGTAGTGGATGTTTCGGGTATGAGCGGGCGCGATGCCCTTCAGGATTACGAAGACATTCAGTATGAATTAAAGATGTATGACGAAATGAACCGCGACAAAGACGGGTTTTTTCCGCTTACGGACCGCGAACAGATTTTAGTATTAAATAAAATCGATCTGCTTTCAAAAGAACAAGTCGAAAAAACGAAAACTCAGTTTAAGAAAAAATTCGGTGTAGACAGCTTTGCTATCTCTGCAGTGACTGGAAAACAGCTTCAGGAATTACTGGTAACTGTCGCAGATAAAATTATTAAATCGAAAGAAGAAGAATAAAATGAAAGTTGGAATTTTCGGAGGAAGCTTTAATCCTCCTCATAACGGTCACGTTAACAGCCTTACTACAGTTCAAAAGAAAATGGGTTTTGATCTTATTCACATTATCCCGAACAGCCAGAATCCGCTGAAAATTCCGATGGAAGGCCCGGGTTCTGACCACAGACTTGAGCTGACACGCCAGGCTTTTAGCGGCTACGGTGATGCTTTTTACGTTAATGATACTGAATTAAAACGAGGCGGCAAAAGCTACACGATTGATACTGTTAAGGAACTTTTAAAAGAATACAAATCAAACGAATTGTATTTGATTATCGGCGCAGACAACTTCGAAACCTTCTCTCAGTGGAAAGACTATAAAAAACTTTTAGAACTGGTTAACATTGTTGTTACAACAAGACCTGGCTATCAGATTCCTGAAAATGAAAATGAATGGCCAGATTACTTAACCCCGTTTGTGGCTGAAAGCGATTTCGGAACACTTGAACTGACGACAGGCCGCTCAGTCGAATTTATTACCTTAAATGATCTGGATATTTCTTCTTCTGAATTACGTAAAAAGTTGCGTGTGGGCAGACCGGCTGAGAAGTTTTTACCGTTAGCGGTTGAAAGCTACATCAAGCAACACGGCCTTTATAAAAGCGGCAGCCAGAAAATCAACAATTACAAAACGTTTACTGATTTCTGTGCGCAAATTTTATTTGATAAAAAAGCAATCGCAGTTAAGGCTTACGACATTCAAACTGTTTCTTCCAGCAGCGATTACACGCTGATTGCATCCGGCACCAGCACGCGCCACGCTTCTTCGATGGCTGAAAACCTTGTTAAAGCCGTTAAGGATGAATTTAACATTTACCCGTTAAGTGTTGAAGGTGTTGATGAGGGCCGCTGGGTTGTTGTGGATTACGGTGCGCTGATTGTTCACTTGTTTTACGATTTTGTACGCCAGGAATACCGTCTTGAAGATCTTTGGAAGACGGGCACAGAGCTTAAACTTAAAGATCAGTCGGCACAGGCAAAGCCTGCGCAATAGTTTTAAATGAAGTGGACGCTTTACGATTTTAAAACAGCAAAAGAGCCGTGGTACGACGAGGCCGAAGAGCTGTATCTGAAAAAAATAAAGCCGTTTACCGCGTTTGAAGTCATTCACCTTAAAACCTTAAAATCTGACCGCGATGAATCCGAGTTA
>JAJFMT010000053.1 GCA_020696855.1 Pseudobdellovibrio sp. | reverse complement strand
TAATGTGAGCGCGGACAAAGTCCGTTATCACAAAATCATTATCATGACAGATGCCGACGTCGATGGATCTCACATCAGAACTTTATTACTGACTTTCTTCTACCGCCAAATGCCGGTGGTGCTTGAAAAAGGTTTTATCTACATCGCTCAGCCGCCTTTATACAGAGCTAAAAAAGGCCAGTCTGAAACTTACTTAAAGGATGAAGCGGCATTAACCGAATATCTTTTAAGTTCAGGTTTGGATTCTTTTCAGTTTAAAGGAAAAACAACTGATCAGGCGACATTAAGACAAATGGTTTTAAACATTCAGAAATTTAAATCATTACTTGATGCCTCTTCTGCTAAGTATGACCACGATGTTCTTTATTATCTTCTGACAAAAGTTTCTGATTTAGATGAAGTATTAAAATCTGAAGCTAAATTGAAAGCTGCTCTTAATGATATGAAAGACTGGATCCACGTGAACCCTGCTAAAGGGATTACGGATTTTGATTCAGCAGTGACTGAAAAAGACGGTAAAGTTATGGCCACTGTCACAACGACCCGTTATGCAGACAGAAAAATTTCTCTGTTTTCAGTGGATACTTTAAATGCCTCTGAAATTATTGAATTAAGAACGCTGTGGAAGAATATCCAGGGTGTTTCTAAATTACCGGTAACGATCGAACAGGGTGCTAACGAATTTTCTTTTGAAAGTTACGATGAGTTCTTTGAACACGTAATGACGACGACCAAAAAAGGGCGGCTGATGAAACTTTCTCCGTTCTTATGGGCGAGCAAGTTGAACCGCGCCGTAAGTTTATTCAAGACAACGCATTGATGGTTAAGGGCTTAGACGTTTAATTTTTCTCACAGAAATGTGAGCAGTTTTTCTCGCAAGAATGCGAGCGATTATAGGGAATAAAATGGATTCTTCAGACGGAAACGTAAAAGGTATAACAAACGTAGATATCAATAAGGAAATGCGCGACGCTTATTTACAGTACTCAATGTCTGTAATTGTAGGCCGTGCACTTCCGGATGTCCGTGACGGTCTTAAGCCGGTTCACAGACGTGTTTTGTATGCCATGCATGAACTTTCAAATACTCACGATAAACCATATAAAAAATCTGCCCGTGTTGTCGGTGATGTGATCGGTAAATACCATCCGCATGGTGATACAGCTGCTTACGATACGATGGTTCGTATGGCACAGGATTTCTCTCTTCGCTACCCGTTAATCGATGGTCAGGGAAACTTTGGTTCTATTGACGGAGATTCTCCGGCGGCACAACGTTATACCGAAGTTCGTATGACCCGCCTTGCGGAAGAGTTGCTGAATGACATCGAAAAGGACACTGTTCCTTTCGGTCCTAACTACGATGACTCGTTACAAATTCCTCTGATTTTACCTGCAAAATACCCGAACTTACTGGTGAACGGGTCTGCAGGTATCGCGGTTGGTATGGCTACGAACATTCCTCCGCATAATTTAGGTGAAGTGATAGACGGTTGTATTCATTTAATTCAAAACCCTGACTGCGGTATCGAAGAATTGATCGAACGTATTCCGGGTCCTGACTTCCCGACTGCAGGTCAAATTGCAGGTAAAGAAGGAATTATTTCTGCGTACCGTAAAGGCCGCGGAATTATCACAATCAAAGCTAAAACCGAAATTGAAACTAAAAAAGACCACGAAGAAATCATCATTACGGAACTTCCTTACCAGGTTAATAAAGCTAAGCTGATCGAAAGCATTGCAGACCTAGTAAGAGAAAAGACTGTTGAAGGTATTTCAGATATCCGTGATGAATCGTCTCGTGAAGGTATGCGTGCGGTTATCGTTTTAAAACGCGGTGAAAATGCATCTGTCATTCTGAACCGTTTATTCAAGTTCACACAATTGCAAGTGAGCTTCGGTATTATCATGCTGGCGCTTGATGCTAAAAACCAGCCGGTCACATTTAACTTAAAAGAAATGTTACAGGCGTTCGTTGAACACAGACGCGACGTAGTAACAAAACGTTGTATCTTCGAACTTAAAAAAGCTCAGGAGCGCGCTCACATTTTAGAAGGTCTGAAAAAAGCCTTAGACCAAATCGACGCTGTTATCGCAACGATCAAAGCTTCAAAAGAAGCTCAGACTGCACGCGAAAATCTGATGTCGAAGTTCAGTTTCTCTGAAAGACAAGCGATCGCCATCTTAGAGATGCGCTTACAGCGTTTAACAGGTTTAGAAATCCAGAAAATCATCGATGAGTTGGCAGAACTTCAAAAGCAAATCGACTGGCTAAAGTTCGTATTGGCTGACGTTAAAGAAGTTTACAAAATTATCGTGGCTGAATTGGAAGACATTAAAAAACGTTATTCTAACCCGCGCCGTACAGAAATTTCAGGCGATCTTTCAGATATCGAAGATGAAGATTTAATTGCTGAAGAATCAATGGTCGTAACTGTTACAAACACCGGTTACATCAAACGTATTTCAACTGAAGAATACCGCGTGCAAAAACGCGGCGGCAAAGGCTTAAAAGGCATGGAGACCCGTGAAGAAGATTACGTAACAGATCTTTTCACTGCTTCTACTAAGACAATGCTTTTGGTTTTCACTGATAAAGGTAAAGTTTACTGGTGTAAAGTTCACAGACTTCCGCTTGGAAGCCGTACTTCAAAAGGAAAATCATTAGCAAACGTTGTTCAATTAGCTGCGGGCGAAAAAGTCCGTGCGATTTTACCGGTTGATGAGTTCAGTGAAAATAAACATGTCGTGATGCTGACTGAGAAAGGGATTATCAAGAAGACATCTTTAGATGCGTTCTCTAACCCACGTCAGGCCGGTATTATTGCATTAACAACTGATTTAGACGACCAAGTTGTTGCTGTCAGCTTGTCTGACGGTCAAAGTGATATCTTTATTGCGACTCGCGAAGGCATGTCGATTCGTTTCAACGAAGACGATGTTCGGTCAATGGGACGCGCAGCCCGCGGCGTAAAAGGTATTACTCTAGCTAAAGAAGACGTTGTTGTTGCAATGGAAGTTCTTGAGAAAGACACAAAAGACACCATCTTAATGGTGACTTCAAAAGGTTACGGCAAACGCTCTGAAACCGGTGAATACCGTATTCAAAGCCGTGGCGGTGTCGGTATTATCACTCAGAAAACAACAGATAAAGTCGGTAACGTTGTCGGAACTAAAAAAGTTTCTGCAACTCAGGAACTGATTTTATCTACGGATCAGGGTCAGGTTATCAGAATGAAAATCTCTGATATCTCAGTACTGGGACGCAACACACAAGGCGTTCGTTTGATTAATCTTGATGATAAGCAGGAATTTGTAAAAGGTATTGCCGTAGTCGACGATGAAGAAAAAGCCGGCGAAGAAATCCATTAAAAATCTATTAATATCTTTAGTGCTGATGTCTGTAATGGGCATCAGCACTTCTTGCAATTCACGCTCTGAAAACCTCTATGAACAGGCGATTACAGAATTAGATGCGGGAAACTACCCCGCTGCCACCGACCTTCTTGAAAAAACCTCTCTTCTTGAAAAAGATCATGTTCAGAAATACAGGTACTTGGGTGAAGCCGCCCGTATTGCGCGTTTTGAACTTCAGAATTATCAAAAAGCCTTAAGAATGTTCCGCACGATAATTTTATCTTCACCGGACGAGCTTCAAAGAATATCAGCACAGGAAGCCGTAGCTGAAATCTACATGGAAAATCTTCAGGATTATTCAACGGCATTAAAAGAACTTCAGATTCTGGAGCCACTTCTTAAAGACGCAAAAAAGAAAGAAAAAATCAGGCTCAGAATTTCTCAAGCTCTTTACTTAACCGGGCACGGGGACCAGGCCCTTGAAGAAATTGCTGCAGCAGAAAAATATGTTAAATATCAGGGACTACATTTTTTAAAATTAAAAGCCGAAATTCTTATGGCCGAGCGGCGATACAAAGACACTTTACTTGCCTATGAGGAGCTTCGGCAAAAAAATGCCTCGTATTTTGCTGAAGAAAATTTGTATATTGCGGTTTCAATTGTGTATGAAGAGATGGAACAATATAAAGAAGCTCTCGATTATTTATTAAAGAACGAAGCTGCTGTTAAAGATAAAGTATATTTTGAACTGAGAATCAAACGCTTGAAAGCGAAAATCGCGAACAAACCACTTTCAAAAGGAATCAGAAAATGAAGAACAGCAAGTATCTTATCTTTCTTGCGATCGGATTTGAACTTGTGGGTTTGGTTCTGGTGGCCGTTTATGCCGGAGATTACCTGGTGGCGCAGGGTTACTCGAAATCCCTTCCTGCTTTTTTAGTTATTGGCGCTATGGTGGTCTGGTTTGTGAGTTTGTTCCTTAAACTGCAAAAGCTCAAAAAATGATTAAAACTATAGCACTCTCTATTGTGGCTTACACGGTTCTAATTGCCTGCATTTTGTTTGCTATTACGGATAAAGGGCTGGCAGTTGGTGCTATTCTAGGCGGATTGACTGTATTCGTGAGTTTCGCTGGGTTAGCAGCCTACTGGCATCTGATATTCGTAAAAAAACATATTGCGTTCGTGCTTTTGATTATTATATTTAAGTACCTGATTTTAATTGGACTTTTATGGAGCGTTTACACCCAGAAATGGATAAACCCCATCGGTTTTTGCATCGGTTTGACGGCGTTAATGTTTTCTTTAATCGTCGCACTGATTGTTAAAAAATTTGAGAAAAAGTCACAGACGTAAGTGGTTCGCGGTTCGACTGCGAAAAATTTAGAGGAGTGTTATGCCACATTTTACATGGACACAAATTATTCCGGGCGTAGGTCATCACTATGCACACGTTGCAACTTTATTTTTAGTTACAATCCTGATCGCAGCAATGGGTTTGGTTGCTCGCGCAAGTTTAGGTAACGGCGAAACAGCTGTTATCCCAACAGGGAAATTTTCGATTCGCGGAATGTTTGAATTCTTCACTGAATACATCGGTGGTTTAGCAGAACAAATCATCGGCCACCACGGCCGCTTGTTTGCGCCGTACTTTGCTTCAGTATTTACTTTCATTTTGATTAACAACTTAGTTGGTTTGATTCCGGGAATGACTCCCGCAACAGATAACTTCAACACGACTTTTGCATTCGGTGTTTTTTCATTCTTAGCCTATAACGCTATCGGTTTGAAAGAAGGCGGTTTAGGTTATTTGAAACATTTCTTGGGCCCGGTTTTATGGTTGGCTCCGTTAATGTTGATCATTGAATTAATCTCTCACTTCATCCGTCCATTAACATTAGGTCTTCGTTTGGCGAATGTTATGACCGGTGACCACACGGTTCTTTCGGTCTTCTTAGGCTTGGCGCCGTTCGGTCCTGCAATTCCGTTCTATGCGATGGGTCTGTTGGTTTGTACCATTCAGGCATTCGTATTTACATTATTATCAATGGTCTACGTGGCTCTTGCTACAGCCCACGACCACTAATTCAAAAGGAGAAAACATGAAAAAGGCAATTTTATTTGCTGTAACTACACTGGCTTCATTGTCAGTATTTGCTCAAGAAGCTGCTGCAACAACTGCTCACGCTGCTGGTCACCCAGGCGCTGGTTTAGTTGCTATCGGTGCTGCTATCGCTATCGGTTTAGCGGTATTGGGCGGAACTTTGGGTCAAGGTAAAGCGGCTTCTTCAGCTTTAGAAGGTATCGCTCGTAACCCAGCTGCTGCTGACAAGCTTTTCACGCCACTTATCTTATCTTTGGCTCTTATCGAGTCATTGGTTATCTTGGCGTTCCTTGTTGCGTTCATCAAGATCCCAGGAGCTTCTTTCGGTTTCTAATCCGAAACAGCGACTTAGTATTTAAATTTAATTTAAATATAAAAAAACCCCGGAGAAATTCGGGGTTTTTTATTTTGTGTGTTGCTACTGAAACTGAACTTACTTAATCGTATTAAATAGAATGTCGCGATCGAGAATTTCTTTAATAGTTTTATCATCCCAGAAATCCATTGAAAAAAGTCTGAGCTTTTCTACTTCCGGACGCTGATAAATTTTGATTAGGTTTAAAATTTCTTTTCTCGAAAACTCTTTAGAAACTCTTTCAACAAAGGAATTTCGAATAACGGTCTGAATTCTTTTAAACTCCTGCGGGTCAGATAAAGTTTTTCTGGCCTGATCGTCTTTATCGAGTTTTAAACGATAGTTGTCTAAAGTCGTATAAGACACGTTCTGTGCTTTATCTAAGGTGTTCCACAGCTTTAATGCCAGCACTTCAGTCGTAATAGGCGTACTGGCAAAAAGCGAAGTTGAAAACAAAATCAGAAATACACTCAGAACATATTTCATAGGTATTTGTTAACCACATCCATAACTGTGCTTTCAATGCGTTTTAAGCCTTCTGCCGTTACAGATTCAAAACGCACAACCAGAACCGGCTGCGTGTTTGAAGCTCTTGCAAGGGCCCAGCCGTCAGGGAAGCTGATACGGATGCCATCGATCAGATTAATTTTGATGTCTTCAGTTTTTGAAAGCTGATTGAATTTTTCTTTTACCTTTTCAACAATCAAAACCTTTTTTTCTTCAGTCGTATCAATGCGGATCTCAGGCGTGTTGAATGAAGGTGGAAGCCCGGCCAGTAATTGCGGGATGTTTTTTCCTGTGCTTGAGATGATTTCACAAAGTCTTAACCCGGCATAAGGAGCGTCATCGTAACCGTAATTACGGTCAGCAAAGAAAACGTGGCCGCTCATTTCACCGCCGAACGGGGCTTTTTCTGTTTTCACTTTTTCTTTAATTAAACTGTGGCCTGTCTTCCACATAATCGGTTCGCCGCCGCCGTTTGCAATATCGTGATACATACGGTCCGAACACTTTACATCTCCGACAATTTTTACACCTTTTGTCTCTTTTAAAACAGAACGGGCAAAAATCGTCATGAGCTCGTCGCCAAAAACCATTTTACCGGTGTGATCGACAACACCGATGCGGTCTGCGTCTCCGTCAAAACCAATTCCGCATACAGCGCCTGTTTCAACGACGCGTTTTGCAAGCTGAACCAGATTTTTCTCTACTGTGGGATCCGGGTGATGGTTCGGGAATGTTCCATCCGGCTCTTCAAAAAGAATTTCCGGCTGGAGCCCCGCTACATTATAAAGTTTACGAACAATGCTGCCGGCTGCGCCGTTACCGCAATCCAAAACAATCTTGATCGGTTTCAAAGAACCGAATTCGGTTTTATATCGAGCCAGATATTCAGGTAAGATGTCATAGTTTTTAACTGTGCCGGATCCTGAAACAAAATTTTCAGCCATTAGAATCTTTTTAAGATTCTGAATCTCTTCACCGTGGATGGTTGTTTTACCGAGAGAAATCTTAAACCCGTTGTATTCCGGTGGATTGTGGCTTCCTGTTACCATGATAGCGCCATCAAGATCCAACTGAAAAGTTGAGTAATAACAGATTGGTGAGGTTACAAGGCCAAGAATCTGAACGTGTGCACCGCCGTCCTTCATTCCCTGTGATAATTTTTCAACGATATCAACTGAAGATTTGCGGGCGTCATAACCGATCGAAACGCGAGGGTTTGATTTGCCGGTTTTATTAAAAACATAAGTAATAAACGAGCGACCCAGTTTGTAAGCGAAATCAAGATCGAATTCTTTTTGATAAACACCGCGAACATCATATTCACGAAAAATAACCGGTTCAAACATTAGAGGCTCCTGTTAGTTTTAAATTTAAATCAATCGCATCCCGCATCGAGCTTGGATTGGCGACATTTTTATTAAATATTTCTCTGGCTGTGCCGTGGTCGACACTGGTTCTTACAAATGGCAGGCCGACGGTGATGTGCACGCCGGAGTCTTGCCCATGGTGAGACTTAAACGGAATCAAGCCTTGGTCATGGTAGAGACATAAAAATACACAATAACGGTTCCAGTTCTTTTTTAAGAAGGCGGCATCCGGAACAAGTGGGCCCTCAAAAACTTTTGAATTCAGATTTTTAAACAATGAATTTTCTGCGCTTCCGAGAATTCCCTTTTCGCCGGCATGAGGATTTAAACCCAATACACCGATCTTCTTTTTAGACTTAACTAATTTTTTAAATGCTTCTGCGTTTTTGAGCGAGTTTTTGAACTCACCTTTTTTAAGAGACTCTTCTACGTTTGAAAGTGCGATGTGATCTGTTGCCAGCAGTACATTAAAATCTTTTCCGACAAAGGCCATATTCATTGGCTGCTTCGGGAACAACTGTCTGAAAATTCCCGTGTGGCCCACGGGCTTGTTCGGCAAGGTCTGAGTGGCTGACTTAGAAATGGGGCCAGTGATTAAAGAATCTAATATTCCGGCTTTACAGGCTTGTGCCGCTTCTAATACCCATTCGGCCGAATTGGTAGAAAGTGACAGATCGATCAGAATATCATCGGGAACCTGAAATACATTTTTCAGGTTCTCAATAAAAGCCAGAGATTCTTTCAGCGATTGAAAGGTGAATCTTGAACAGTGCTTATCAAGAAGATCAAAATATTTTTTTTGAGTCTTGCTTTGTGTATGATGTCTGAAAAGGATAAAAAGTGATCGTGTTTTTTTCAGTGATAATGGCTTTTGAATAAGAGCTTTAGCTGTTACTTCAAAGCCGATTCCATCAGGGTCACCGCTTGTAATGGCGATTTTTTTAAGATTACTCAGCGGCGTTTTCATAAATTTTGAGATTGGCATCGAGCTTTTTAAGTTCGAACCAATTTTTTAACTGTCTGTCGAAGTTTTGCTGAATAAGACCGGCTTTGATGTTTTCTTTAACCCGTAAAAATTCCGGATCCATTACGTTTTTTTTGCTGAGTAGTTTAATAATATGAAAACCTGAAGGGCCGCGGAGAATGCCAGAAACCTGGTTTTCGTTTAAAGCTACGATAGATTTTTCAAGTTCCGGCAAAAACTCACCTGACTTAAATGAACCGAGAAAGCCGTCTTGATTGGCGCCCGGAGTTTCATCCAGCTGATTAGCAAGCGTTTCGAATTTTTCACCGGTATCAAGTTTTTCTCTTGCGGCCTTTGCGCGGTTAAGTGCTCCTTCAAGCCCGCCTTTTTTTGCTGAAAAGAAAATCTGTGCAATTTTAAATTCGCCGACAGTCGGCTGATACTTCGGATTCTTAGCCTGAAAGTAACTTAAGGCATCTTCATCTGTGATGCGAAGCTTGCTGACGATCTCACGTTCGTAAAATCCCTGGCGTTCGATTCTTGTTTTTAAAACTTTACGGTACTCATCAAGCGTGTAGCCTTGATTTTTTAAGTACTCAGAAAACTCTGAAGCACCTAAATGGTTTCGTTTCGCCATTTGAGTCATTTCACCGTCAACCTGGGATTCTGAGGCGGTCATTCCAAGCCGTCTGATTTCGCTATCAAGTATTTTTTCACGTAAAAGATAATTAAGCTGCTCGGTTCTGCTGCTTTTTAAGGTTTCAACCGGCATTCCCAGTAAAAGAGTTTCATCAATAGAGCCCGGGCGGTCGATTCTTGCCGTGAAGTTTTTAACTTCTGAAAGTAAAAGCACATCAGAGCTGATAGAGGCCGCAATTTTATCAACCAGTTCCTTTGCGGAAGCGGTGTCAAAAGACAAAATGAAAACAAGATTTAAAAGTAAATATTTGAGAACCGGTTTCATAAATTCCTACTGGGTTTCAACTTTGATTGAGTCTAACACAGCCTTATTTTTTTTAATCGAATATCTTTTAAATTGCGTATCGAGCCAAGACGCAAACAGGGCCTTTTCTCTTAAAGAATTAACGTCAGCCACGACCTCATTCTTAGCTTCTGCGTAAGACTTAATTTTATAGGGCTTTTTCTCAAGAAGTTTAAAGATATGAATACCGTCAGCCATTTTAACAGGCCCAATAATAGCGCCAGGAGCCACTTTGAAGCCACGGTCCAGTTCGATCATGTAGCCTTTTTCCACCCAGCCGAAGCTGTCCTGAGAGTCAGGCAGGTAAGCTGATGAGTAATCTTTTGCAACTTCAGTAAATTTTTGTTTTTTAAGAAGCTTCATCACAATTTCTGCCTGATTTTCATCAGCAACTAGAATGTGAGCCAGTGAAATGACTTCTTTTTGTTCGTAACGGTTTTTATTGCTGTTGTAATAACTTTGCAGCTCAGCTTCAGTGACGGTAGCAGCCGACTTTCTTAAAACTTCCAGGAGCTTTCTTTTCTTTAACGACGATTCCGTTTTTTTAGACCAGGCCGCAAACGTTGTTCCGGCATCGCTTAGAGCTTCGCGAAAACTTGAATCGTTCGGATAGGTCGAAGATATTTTTTTAATTTCTTCATCGAGTTCTTGTTTTTCCAGCGAGAGCTTATTTTCAGCAAACCAAAGGTCAATGACCGCAAAGATTACAAAGTCATTTACGACCTGCTCTTTTTGAACAGATAAAATGCGCGGGTCTTTTGCGGCCAGTGCATCGAAATCTTTTAAGCGATTTGCAAGCTCAGTAGAAAAATCTTTGGCTGAAAGTTTTAAGTTTTCAACCTGAACCACGGGCTTAGTTAAAATCCTGCGTGAAAAAAAATCGCACCCAGTTAAAGAAAATAACGAAACTGTAGTAAGAAAAAGAACAGCTGCTCTTTTAGTAAAATTACTCGAGCAAGCCGGCGTTAACATTTATCTTGTAGTTTTTTCTGATTTTATCGAAGAATTCGTCAAATACTGCTTTACGTTTTATGTCGTAAACTGCCATGCGGATTTCTCTTTTAGGAGCTTCATCGTAACTTCTGCGGCCAGTGAGCTTCACGATATGAAAACCGAATGCCGTTTCAATTAAGTTTGAAACCTCGCCGACTTTCAGCTTATTCACTTCATCGTAATAGTTAGAAACAAGCGATACGCGTGTTTGCCATCCGACATCTCCGCCAAGATTTTTTGTCGTAATGTCATCAGAGTAAAGCTTTACCAGTTCTTCAAAAGAGCGGTTTGATTTTTTAACTTCGGCCAGAATTTCGCCTGCGCGCTTTCTAGCTTCTTCGCGCTGTTCTTTTGTAGAACCCGGTTTTACTTCAATCAGGATATCTGAAAGACGGATCTGAGGGTTCTTCGCGTACCAGGCTTTCATATCAGCTTCAGAAACTGTGTTTTCTTCTACTTTTTTGCCCAGTTCTTTTTCAAGTAAGGCTTTATACATTTCCTGGTTTAAACGGTCTAAAACAATTGGATCTTTTTCATAGCCGCGTTTTTTAGCTTCCTGAACGCCAACTTCGTAACGAACAAGTTCTTCCAGAAAAACCTGCTTTGTTGGCGGGTTTACTAATACCTGCGACGTTACTTCTTTATATTTTTTATTGAACTCACCCAGGGTGATTTTTTTTGAACCAACTGTTGCAACGACGGCTGCATCCTTAGCGGTCTGTGCAAACGTGTTTAAAGAGATACAAATCAATGCTGATAAAATCCATTTCATAGGGCTTCTGTCCTTTGTTGTCGGTGCAGATTTAATGCTATCGTCAGGCGTGACTTTGGCCAAACAAATTGGCCGCCTGTTGCTTCGCAGCAAAGAGTTGATTTTGTAGGGTTTTTGCTAACTCTGGCGATCTTGGATCATCAGCTTTTGTTACCGGTCCGAAAGGTCCAGTCCAAACAATCACAATCCTGGCGAATGGCTTCGGAAAATAAGCTTTGTTCCAGGATTTCGGAAATTGCCAAGCGGATTCACAATAAGCGCTGCCTGTAAAAATTTCTGATTTTAAAAGCCTGGAAAGTTCAAAAACTCCGGGCTTTACTTCGTAAATTGGACCCTTGGGGCCATCCACCGAAATGTTGCAGGCTCTACCTTTTTTTACTAATTCAATTAGGCCTTTTAATGCCGTGACTCCGCCCCTGGTTGATGATCCACGAGAGGCTTTTCCGCCCAGAAGCGTGTAAACAACATTCATGATCTCACCGTCTTTACTTGTTGAAATCATTGTGGAAAGTTTGTACCGCGATGCCAATTGAAGGAGTGGGCCCTCGTCGCCGTGAAAGTGCGCCAAAATGTAAGGAGTTTTGTTTTTAATGTGTTCTTTTAAGCGTTCCGGCTCATGCAGTTCAATGCGCCAAGTAAGCACCATGAGCCGGTAAAAGATCCACGCAATAAAACCAAGAACGTAAGTTCTGATTTTGTTCATTTTGATTAATGATGAAGAGCTTTTTTAAACTCTTCAGTCAGCTTCGGAACGATTTCAAAAGCATCGCCTACGATACCGTAAGTTGCTTTTTGAAAGATCGGAGCATTTGGATCATTGTTAATAGCAACGATCACTTTGCTGCCGCTCATACCTGCCAAATGCTGAATAGCGCCTGAAATTCCCACCGCAATGTAAAGAGTTGGAGCTACCGTCTTGCCGGTCTGCCCGACCTGCATTGAGTGACCGACCCAGCCCGCATCAACAACCGCGCGTGAAGCACCGACCGTTGCGCCAAGAACAGAAGCCAAGTCTTCTAACATTTTAAAATTGCCGGCCTCTTTTAATCCGCGGCCGCCGGAAACAATAATGTTCGCTTCAGTTAAGTCCAGTTTTTCGCTGGCACCTTTAACGACAGATTTGATCAAAGTTTTCAAAGAAGGTTTTGCAAACGAAAGCTCTGTTACAGTTGCTGTTTTTGATGTGTCGGCTGCTGCTACCGGCAATTGATTCGCACGCATTAAAACGATTTTTACAGAGGCATTTTCAAATACGGCTGTTGCAAAACATTTACCTGCATAAAGAGGTTTTTTAACCTTTACATCTTCGCCACTGACTGTGATTTCGGTACCGTCAGATACTAAGCCCGCACCGACTTTTGCAGCTGTACGGGGAAGTAAATCTTTTGCAGAAGAAGTAGCTGAAGCTAATACTAAAGTGGCACCTGATTTTTGAATCGCTTCAGAAACAGCAGCAGAAAATAACTCAGGATTGTAAACATCAAAAGCGCTGTCTTTATCAAGCATCACTTCCTGAGCGCCGTGGCCGCCAAGCTGAGCTGCGCCTGCAGCCGCTTGAGTTCCCAGTGCTAAGGCCACAACAGGACGTCCGGTTTTAGCAGCGAATTGTAAAAGCTCCTGTGAGCTTCTTTTTAAATTTGAGTTGTTGAATTCGGTAAGTACTAGAATTTTAGACATGATAAACAACCTTTCAATTAAAGCACTTTGGCTTCGTCACGCAAGCACGTTACAAGCTGAGAAACTTGAGACGAAACATCGCCGGTTAAAAGTTTTACGGATGGTTTTTCCGGTGGAAGTGAATAGCCGGTGTATTTTACTTTTTGCTCAGTTGCTGCAATTCCCAGGGATGAGAACTCAACTTCTTTGATCACTTTCTTTTTTGCCTTCATGATTCCCGGAAGACTTGCATAACGAGGCATATTTAAGCCTTTGTTAGCCGCTACCAGACATGGATTCATCATTTGAACCACTTCTTTTGCTCCGCCTTCTACATCGCGCTCGACAACTGTGCCTTCAGCAGAAGTTTCGAATTTAGAAACGACGCTTGTGTGAGGAACAGATAAAAATTCAGCAACCATTTGAGGAACGGAAGACTGGTTCATATCAATTGAAAGCTTACCGGTAAAAATGATGTGAGCGCCGCCTTCTGCAGAGATTGTCTGAGCCAGGGCTTTAGCGGTTGAAATCGCATCAAGATTTTCAGGTGCGTTGATAACGATCGCTTCGTCCGCTCCCATAGCAAGCGCGGTTCTTAAGCTTTCAACGGCGCGGGCTTTCGGTCCGCATGTGACGGCCCAAACCTGAGCTCCGGCGTTTTTTTCTCGGAACTTAACAGCTTCTTCTACGGCGTGTTCGTCGTAAGGGTTCATAACCCATTTGATGCCGGCTGAATCAATACCTGACTGATCCGGTAAAATTTTGATTTTAGTTTCGGTATCCGGGACTTGCTTGAGACAGACAAAAACCTTCATAGACCCTCTTTTTTTTGACTTTACTTTTTACTCTTCTTTTAACTTTAAGTTTAGAGTGAGTTTTAAGCTTAAACTTTTAACGTATTCCTTAGCCAACATGAACCAATTTGTCTAACATAACATGTTGCAAAAGATTGAACTAAAGTCGGGCGTCCAAAGTGACAATCGAACATGGTGAGAGTATTTTCAATTTATATAAAAAGTACAAAATAAACCGAGGAAGCTGCTATGTTGAATTTTCTGAAATCGACGGTAGGTCGCAAGTACATTATGGGGATCACGGGTCTCATCTGGATGGGCTTTATTTTAGGTCACATGGCCGGAAATATGCTTATTTTCTTAGGGCCGGATGCCTTCAACAGTTACGGACACGCGATTGTTTCAAATAAACTCCTTCTTTACGGAACTGAAATTGCCTTGATACTCGCCATTATCGGCCACGTGAGCAGTGCCATCAGCCTGACTTTGGAAAACCGCTCCGCAAAAGGATCGCGCTACGCGGTTCAGGCCAAAGGTGAAAAATCGACAACTTGGGCTTCACGAAACATGGGAGCACAGGGTTCAGCTATTTTAGCTTTCATCATTTTGCACTTAATCACTTTTAAGTACGGAGCTCATTACCAAACAACCGTTAACGGCGTCGAGATGAGAGACTTGCATAAATTAGTTTTAGAAGTTTTCACTAAGCCGGGATATGTGGCGTGGTACATCGTGTGCCTGCTGTTATTGTTGTTTCACTTAAGTCACGGCGCTCATTCAGTGTTTCAGTCGTTCGGTATCTTAGAAAGAAAAATGCAGGCCCCATTGAAAAAATTTGCGTGGGCTTATGCGGTAGTTGTTGCGGGCGGATTTCTTTCACAACCTATTTACGTTTTTTTAGTTAACCGGTAACCGGCTAATTTTTTGGAGCACATATGTCATCAGTTTTAGACAGTAAAATTCCCAGCGGGTCGATAGAAAATAAATGGAAAGATAACAAGTTTAAAATGAAACTTGTGAATCCTGCCAATAAAAGAAAACACAGCGTAATTGTTGTAGGCACCGGTTTAGCAGGCGCTTCGGCCGCAGCTTCTCTTGGAGAACTCGGTTACAAAGTAAAAGCTTTTTGTATTCACGAATCTCCGCGACGCGCGCACTCGGTAGCGGCTCAAGGCGGAATCAACGCTGCAAAGAACTATCAAAATGACGGCGATTCTATTTACCGTCTTTTTTACGACACCATTAAAGGCGGAGACTTTCGCGCCCGCGAAGCGAATGTTTACCGTTTAGCAGAAGCTTCGGTCAGCATTATTGACCAGGCTGTTGCGCAAGGGGTTCCGTTAGCGCGCGAGTACGGCGGATTGTTATCTAACCGCTCGTTCGGTGGAGCTCAGGTTTCAAGAACATTCTATGCTCGCGGACAAACCGGTCAGCAATTGCTGTACGGAGCTTATCAGTCAATGATGAGACAGGTTGATTTAGGTCAGGTTGAATTAAACACACGCCGTGAGATGCTGGATTTAGTTGTTGTTGACGGAAAAGCGCGCGGGATTATTGTTCGCAATCTTTTAACCGGAGAAATTGAATCTCATTCTGCAGATTGCGTAATTTTAGCTTCCGGCGGTTATTCAAACGTGTTCTATCTTTCAACGAATGCGATGGCCTGTGCAGTAACAGCTGCATGGCGTGCACATAAACGCGGTTCTTATTTTGCTAATCCTTGTTACACGCAGATTCACCCGACTTGTATTCCTGTTCACGGTGAAAACCAGTCGAAACTGACTTTGATGTCAGAATCTTTACGAAATGACGGACGTGTTTGGGCCTCAAAACTTAAAGGCGACCTAAGAAGACCGGAAGAAATTCCGGACACAGAACGGGATTACTATCTTGAAAGAATTTATCCGAGCTTCGGTAACCTGGCTCCTCGTGACGTGGCATCACGTCAGGCGAAATTCCGTGTGGATGAAG
The DNA here is from genome assembly GCA_020696855.1 of Pseudobdellovibrio sp. GTDB lineage: Bacteria > Bdellovibrionota > Bdellovibrionia > Bdellovibrionales > Bdellovibrionaceae > Pseudobdellovibrio. The sequence continues at coordinate 2,699 of JAJFMT010000053.1, read as the reverse complement.
GCCACGGCGCTCAAGGCCAGGAAGCTGTGTATCTTGATTTCAGAGACAGCATTAAACGTTTAGGTGAGGATAAAATTTCTGAACGTTACGGAAATCTATTTCAGATGTATGAAAAAATCACCGGTGAAAACCCTTACAAATCGCCGATGAGAATTTATCCGGCTCCGCACTACACAATGGGCGGACTTTGGGTCGATTACAACTTAATGAGTACAATTCCGGGCTTGTTCGTTGCGGGCGAAGCCAACTTCTCTGATCATGGCGCAAACCGCTTAGGAGCTTCGGCTTTGATGCAAGGTTTAGCGGATGGTTACTTTGTACTTCCTTACACTGTTGGTGATTATATTGCGAATACACAGTTAAAACCGGTGAAAGACACAGACGATGCATTTAAGGCCGGACAAGACGGAGTTAAATCTGAAATTCAGAAAATGTTAAACATCAAAGGCTCACGTTCTGTTGAAAGTATTCATAAAGAACTGGGACGAATCATGTGGCAGGACTGCGGAATGTCACGCAACAAAGCGGGATTAACTTCTGCAATTGATAAAATTGCGAACTTAAGAAAAGAATTCTGGAATGACGTCAGAATTCCTGGCGTTGCTAACGAAGTGAATACCGAAATTGAAAAAGCCGGACGCGTAGCCGACTACTTAGAGCTGGGCGAGCTGATGTGCCGTGACGCTTTATCGCGCGAAGAATCCTGCGGTGGCCACTTCCGTGATGAATATCAGGTAGACGGCGAAGCAAAACGTGACGATGAAAACTTCTGCCACGTGGCCGCATGGGAATGGAACGGAAGTGCCGACAAAGCCCAAACCCGTCACGTCGAAGAGCTGAAATTTGAAAACATTAAACTGGCTACACGATCGTACAAATAGAGGTTGAAGATGAGCAGCGATAAAAAGAACATTAATTTAAGATTAAAAGTATGGCGCCAGAAGAACTCTCAAACTGAAGGTTCGTTTGAAATTCTGGATGCAAAAAATGTTTCTCCGGACGCTTCATTTCTTGAAATGCTGGATGCAGTTAATGAAGAGCTGATTCAAAAATCGAAAGAGCCGATCGTATTTGACCATGACTGCCGCGAAGGAATTTGCGGAAGCTGCGGTTTTATGATTAATGGCGAAGCTCATGGCCCGCAAAAAGGAACAACTGTTTGCCAATTGCACATGAGAAACTTCAGCGACGGCGAAGAGCTGGTGCTTGAACCGTGGAGAGCCACAGCCTTTCCGGTTATTAAAGATTTAATGTGTGACCGCAGCGCCTTAGACCGCATTATCAGAGCCGGCGGTTACATCTCTGTAAACACAGGTAACGCACAAGACGCAAATAATCTTCCGATTCCGAAACCGGATGCGGATGAAGCGTTCATGTCAGCGACTTGTATCGGATGCGGTGCTTGCGTCGCTTCCTGTAAAAATGCATCAGCAGCGCTGTTTACGAGTGCGAAGATCACTCACTTGGCGTTATTGCCACAAGGCCGTGTAGAGGCAGATCAGCGCGCATTAGACATGGTTGAGCAAATGGATGCAGAAGGTTTCGGTGCCTGCACGACAACCGGCGCCTGCTCTGCCGCTTGCCCGAAAGAGATTTCTTTAATCAACATAGCGAAAATGAACCGTGAATACTTGCGCGCCAGTGTAACTAAAAAAGAAGAGTTATCCGGCGGCGGTGACGGATAGGTTTCAGAGTTGAGCGATTTCTTTAAAATATTTTTTATTGTTTGTGGGATGGCAGCGGCCTTTTTCGTTGGGAAAGGCTACGGAGAACAAACATTTTTTGCCAGTGACAGCTATAAAGAAATCGCAAAGACCAAAGAAGAGCTCAACTACACCAGAAGTGAGCTTGAAAACGCTAAAGTCAAACTGCAGAACATTGTTAACAATGCTGACCGGCAAAAAACCGACGAGCTTTTAGCACAGATTCTTCAGGTTTTTTTAGCTGACCTCGGATTACAAATTCAAAACCGCGAACTGATTCTGCAGCAAGCGAAAAATTCGGCTTCTGTGACGAGTGTTCCTGCTGAAAAACCTATAGAAAAGCCTTCACAGCCAGAGATAAAAGCTCCGAACACAGAAACTCAAGCCAGCGCAGCCACTGATTCAAACCTGCAAACAGAGTCACAAAAAACAAAAGCACAGTTAGATGCTGAAAAGCGCTTACGCCAGCTTAAGTCTGATGAGTGGATGTTACTGAACTCTGAATTTTCGCGAAAACTCTTAGATAAGGTCACAATCAAAAATATGAGCAGCTTCATTGCTGCTGCCAATCCTGTCGTAGATGATTGCCAGGGCTATCTGGGGCGCTTCATCGATAATTTTTGAACTTGGTGATTTAAACGGAACTCTCGGCGGAAAGATTTCCTGGGTGAAGGCACCCGCTCCGACAATTTCAACTATGCTGAGTGGGAGCTGTGGGCTAAGAAACAAAGATCTTTTAGCACGTATTTTTACTTTATCTGATTCACTCTATTTACAGATGTATCCTATTAATGAAAGCCGTGAGCTTATCGGAAATATTTATGAAAAACTGCCTGTTGGTAATGCCCGTAAAATCGGGAGCTTTCGCATCAGAAAACTTACTATATAGTAGTTAAACTGCGCCACACTCCGGCATAACGAAAACCAATAACATCCAAAAAAATGCGCAATACGTAATTTTTAACCATTGCCGGAACGCGCGTTTGTCTCAAAATC
>JAJFMT010000052.1 GCA_020696855.1 Pseudobdellovibrio sp. | reverse complement strand
GAGCAGCTTAAAGAAACGGTGCCTGGCGCCAACGTAACTGCTGAAGGAGACACCCGCTTTGATCAGGTGTTTTTCAGGTTGTCTCAAGAATCAAAAATTAATCTGTCGAAAAACGGAAGGCTTGCCGTTTTCGGATCAACGTGGCCGCAGGATGAGGCTGTTGTTATTAAAACGTTTCCGGTTTTAAAGCAGCGCGGACTTAAAATTGTTTTAAGTCCTCATGATGTAAATGAATTTAATATCAGCCGCTTAAAATCCGAAATGCAAAAATCTGAACTTTCCGTGCAGCTTCTTTCTGACAGCTTGCGGGCAGGCGATTATGAAATTCAGATGACGTCTGACGTGCTTCTTCTGACGTGCTTCTGATTGATAAAATCGGTTATCTGGCTGACAGCTACCGCTATGCAGACTTTGCCTTTGTCGGCGGGTCTTTTAAAGACAAAGTGCATTCGATTATGGAGCCGCTTTGCTGCGGCCTGAAAGTGGCTGTCGGGCCTCTATACAAAAACAGCCCTGAAGGCGTAAAGTATCTGGACCGTTTTGTGTTTTCCGGAAAATCCACTGAAGATATGCTGCAGATCTTTGAAAAAAACAGTACGCCTGACAAAGAAGCGGTTACCTTTGCCATGAAGAAAAATCTGAACGCCAGCCAAAAAGTGCTGGATCTTATACTGAACAGCTCTGTTAGGAATTAAAAGCCGAACAACTTTCTAAAAACCTGAGGTTTCTGATTCCGTACCAGCTGATTTTTTCGCCGTTAACATGCGCGCCTTTGAAGCCCGCTGCGGTCAAAGAAATAAATTCCTTTTCAAATGGATAAGGTTCGCTTGAATAGAGGCCGTACGTTTTTTTCAGTTCTTCTTCTGATACTTGCGGGTACTTGCTCGCGCCTTCGAAGACTTTCAGTCTTATACCGAAGTGTAGCAGAACATCCGCAATGAAAGTATTTTCACCGATCACCATCCACGGGTTCTTCCAGATGACATAAGACAAATTATCAAAATCAATTTCGGCATTGGTGTTTATGACCGCGTTTTCGATAAACTTCTGCTTTGAAAATTTTTGTGCATCAAGAATCAAATAATCTTCAGCAGCTTTTGCCAGTTTTTCGCTTTTGAATTCCTGCGCAAGCTTCTGCATAAAAAGAGCGGCGCTTTTTATATTTTCAACGTGCGAAACCTCGGTTTGGATTCCGTGCTTCCACAACTCTTCTGCCATTTCTTTTTTATTTTCTTCTTTGTCTAAAATCACCACGTCGGGTGAGAGCTTCAACAGCTCTTCGGTTTTTAAGGTTTTTGTGCCGCCCACGACCGGGATGTTTTTGACTTGAGATTCAGGATGAATGCAAAAACGTGTGCGGCCCGTCACGTGGAGGCCGCATTCCAGCAGCGTTTCTGTCCAGGACGGAACCAAACTTACAATTTTTTGCCCGTTTTTATGCATCTGCGTATCGTGTCAATCAGCCGGTGTTGAGTCAAGAAGGTGCTATAGGATATCATTTTCTTTTTTCAGGGGATGCAAAATGAAAGACTTTTTTCCAATCCGTCAAAGACCTGCAAAACATCAGTTTAAAAAAGGCGATGTGCTGGTGCTCTTCGGTGAACTTTTTAACCGCGGTTATGCAAACGGCCTTGTTGAAGAGGCTGAAAAATGCGGGCTAAAGATTGTGCGTGCGACTGTAGGCAGGCGCGACGGTAACGGTGACCTTCGCCCGTTAACAGACGAAGAGTCAGCTAACATTCCCCGCCCGTTCATTAACGTTCCCCTTGAAGCAGGTTTTGATCTTGAAAAAGACGAATCCGGCAAAGCACCAAACGATTACTTAAGCGGTGTGAAGCTCAGCGACTGGCAAAACGCTTCCATTCCTGAAGCTTCATTAAATTATTCAAAAAACAAAGGGCGCGAAAGATTCCGTAAAAATGTTCAGTTGTTTTTAAAAGACCTTGAACAGCATTTAACTCCGGGCGGCCATGTTCACTTCGCGCATTTGATGGCCGGCGGCGTTCCCCGTTGTAAAATTGTGATGCCCTTGATGAACCGTGTGTTCAAGGGTGTCGGTGACCGCTTCTTAGATTCAAAAACATTCTGGGAAAGCGGCATAGGCGTTTTATTGGAACAAAACTTCCGCGAAGTCACGGCTGAAACTTTCAATACTTTAGTGGCAGAGAGTAGCGCCTTACGCGAGAAATTGAAATCTCAGGGCGGAAGCGTCAGCTACGTGGCTTACGGTTATCACGGCACGGAGATCATCGTTAAAGGCGAATACCATTGGCAGTCTTATGCACCCTACATTCAGGGCTGGGCCAAGATTGCTCTCGAAGACTATTCAAAAGAATGGGCTAAAAAAGGTGTACAGACCTGCGTTTACAACTGCCCTGAAATTTTAACGAATTCCAGTTCAATTTTTCAGGGAATTGAAATTCCATTATATAATTTGATCAGAGCATTGCAAAAAGAGACACCGACTGCTGAATTAACAAAAAAAATTGAGCTTGAGTGCCATCACGCTTTGAAGGAAGGTTCAAACCTTCACGAAGTATTTAAAGTCGTGGATGAATTTTTAACGTCTGATGTGTTTTTGCAAACCAGTGTGTTTGAAGGCTGGCCGCACCACTCGCGAAAAAATCAGATTGAAACGGCACTGAACGTTTCAGACAGAATTGCGGCTCTTCATAAGGACGAAAAATTATTAATGACCGCCACTTTAAGTGAGCTGGTGTTCAAAGGTTGCGGCTACATCATGCTTCACGATGCAGTTCATCCGAAGTCACCGGTGGCGTGGATCGGCCACGATGCCGTTGTTCACAGTCTTGTATAAAGGGTTGCTGCTATGATTAAAAACGTCAAAGTCGCGATCACAGGCGGGCCCTCAGGCGGAAAAACCACTCTGATTGAAGCTTTAAAAAAAGAATATGCGGGCGGCAAAGTCAAAGTGGTGCCTGAAGCCGCCTCTATCCTTTACAAGGGCGGGTTTCCGCGTGTGCCATCGTACGACGGGCTTTATCATGCCCAGCGCGCAATTTATTCTGTTCAACGTGAGGTTGAAGACCTTCGGTGCAAATTGTACCCGGAAGCTTTGATTGTTTGCGACCGCGGGTCTTTGGATGCTCTCGCCTACTGGCCGGAAGGAGCAGAATCATTTTTTCCAATGGTTGGAAGCTCGATTGAAAAAGAAGTGGCCCGGTATAACTGGGTTATTCATCTGGATACGGCGGCAGAGCCCGATTACGATGCCACCAATGAGATCCGAACCGAAAGTTTTCAGGAGGCCCTGGCACTGAATGAAAAAATCAAAAAATGCTGGGCCGTACACCCGCACCGGATCGTGATAAATTCTCAGCAGGACTTTTTGTCTAAAATGCGCAAGGCCTCGATGGTAATTGCGGCCATCTTAGAAAACAAAAAGTTTGAAGAAATTCAGAAAATCACGGAAAGTTAAGGGATGAAAGAAAAACATAAGCGGACCAAATTCCTAATTTACCCGGAAATCCAGATGCCTCTGGTTTATATCGGGATTACGCTTGTGCTGATTATTTCTCTGATACAGATTTTGACTTTGATCATTTTTATTTACAAATACCGCTATGGAGATGCACAGTTTCACTGGTCATCCCTTCAGGAAGTTGTATTTAATATTTTTTATTACCGGGCAAGGCTTCTCTTAATACTTGTCGTTCCATTTCTGCTGATTTGCTTTTTTCTGGGCCGTTACCTTCTGTTTATCAGTAATAAGTTCGCCGGCCCGATTTATAAAATTGAAAAAGAGCTGGATCAAATTAACGAAACCGGAACGTTTCGCGAAATTCAAATCCGCTCATCAGATTTTCTTCAGAAGTTTGTTGAAAAGCTTAATCAAAGCTATAAAAACATTAAAAACTAATTTTCTTTACACTGCAGATAAAGCATTCGGTTAGAGTTCGAGAATAATCCGGAAAGATTATTACACTCAACAATGACTTTATATCTGTTACAGCTGTCACCGGCCGGTACAGAAGCTTTTGTGTAATACGTCAGCTTAGTCCCGCCCCATGCGAAGCCGCGCGAATGCAGCACTGGGCAAAGCCAAGGGTTCGCACCGCCGCTTTCAGCTGAAGTATCGCCTACACGGCCCACTTCGGTTGTTGGGGCCGGCACGCAGGAGTTTTGGCAAAGGTCATACTTGTACACAGCAGCATCCCCGCCCGTCCATGCGCCGCTTTTACACGTCAAAGAAATGTAGTCAGCACAAACGCCGACAGCACAGCTGCTTCCATTGTTTTTGTATGCAGTTACACGCTGGCCTTCGGTGTATTGTTTACCTGCAAATGTACACTGCTGGCATGTTTGCGCCGAACAAGTGTCAACAGAGGTCGTCAGATTGGCTGTCGCATCTCCTGCAATGACCTGCAGTACAGAATCAGAACATTTTAACGTTACTTTTTTACTTTCACAGGATTCTCCGCAGCTGACAGATGCGGTGGTATAGCGAACGGCTTCTGCATTGTTGTTGAGCTTCGCAGTTGTACTCCACGGAAGAGAACATTCCTTACATGGCTCAGCTGAACAACTTGAATATTTATAACTTTCAATTGCACTGGCGGCCCCGGTCGGCGTGCCAAAGAAGATCAGCTTACCTCCAAGACACCATAATGAGGCTTTTGAACAGGATTCACCGCATTTTACTGTCGGTGCTGCAAATTTATCGTGGGCTATTTGCCCTTCATTCAATTTTGTTCCGTCCGGCAAAGTACATTGAACACAGTTACCTACACACGATGCGTATTTGTAATCCGTGACCACACCTGTTCCTGATACCAGTTTAAGGGATGCGGTCGCCTTATCACATGTCACTGTGCCCGAATTACAATTTTGATTACAGCCTACTGATGTGCTGGTAAAAAGCGTTGCTGTTTTGGATTCTTGCAGTTTTGTGCCGTCCGGCAAATTACAGGTCACACAAGTTTCACTGCAGGCCGCAACTTTGTAATCAGAAATGGCGCCTGTGGCCCCGTTCGTAACTGTAAGAAATCCGGTCTTTGTAGCGGTGTTAACATCACAGCGGACGATTAATTTTTGGCAGCTCAAATCGCAAGTGCCGACCGCGTCTTTAAAAAGAGTGGCTGTCGTGCCCTGTTTTATTTTTGTGCCATCAGGCAGATCACAATAAATACACTGATCGACGCAGGCCTTATAAACCGGCGTCGTTGGTTTTGTGCCATCGGTAACTTTACTGAAATTTCCGTCCAGACATTTATAATCCACTCCGGCATCACATGGCGAACTACAAGAACCGGTCTGCTTTTGGAAAAGTTTGTAAACCGTTGTGGAATCGTGGGAATAGGTCTGCGGGTCAGCCGTTGTACACGAACAGCTTGTACTGACCTGACAACTGGATTTTAAAGCGGTATCGGCAACAGTAACAGATGTAGTTCCTTTGGTTAAAGATCCATTGTTACATGTAAAGCTAACTGAATTTGTTGCAGCAGCACAGCTGAGGCCGCAGCCCAGTGTTGAGGCCGCATAACCGGTCAGCATTCCACCGTGAGCAACCTTCAGCATCGCATCCCAAGGGGCTGTACAACTTTTACACTCAAGAGCACTGCAACTGAAATTAATTGCTGCAACCGGATTGGTTGTAACCGCGTCTACGAATATTCCATTCTGGCAAAGCACATCGATTTCTTTTGCAGTGCAGGTTTCACCGCAGGCCACCTGCCCTGAAGAGTAAGCCTGAATTTTTACACCGTGACTAACCACACCTTTTCCGTTCGGCAGTTCGCAACTGCAAAACTGCTCTTTTTGACAAGACTGTTTTGCATTTTCAATGTCAACACGGTCAGCATCGTTAGTAATGTCAGCACCGTCTTTTTTAACAGCGGTTAACTGACCGTTTGTACACAAATACTCAAGAGAAACACAATCATCTTTACACGCGGCTTTATCGTTTTCATAAGCCACAGCTTTTGCGCCTTCCAGAACTGTTTGCCCCCATGGTGTAACACAAACGCTGAGAAGTTTTTGATTGGACGGTAGATCGGCTTCTGTCAATTTTGACTTGTTACACGCGGTGAACACCAAAGCTGATAAGATAAAAATAATTATTCGCATCATGGTGTCTCCTGACAATCAAGATGCACGGCTGTGGCATCGCCCGTTAAAGTTCCTGAAAAACACATACGGTAGACACGGTATTCAGAACATTTTTTTCCTGCAGGAGCTGCAGTCACTTTAAACGCAACGGCAGAAGAGCCATTGGTAATACGGCCGCCCCAAGGAAGTTCACAAGCTGTTTTCGGCGCAGTTTTTTCCGTTCCCTTTATTAAGACTGACACTGAAGGACCGCCGCTACCGCCACCGCCACCGCGGCCTTTGAAACCAATGCCGGGGCCATCGCCGTCGCCCGTTCCGCCGCCGGTACCGCCGCCATCACCCGTTTGCCCGTCACCTGTGCCGCCGGAAACACCCGGCGTCGATGTCGGATCTCCCGGAGGGCACGCAGCAACCGCACAGGTTGTATTGGTACCGGTGAAAGTCGACATGTTGGCTGTACTCGGCGAAACCGTTATAGATAAATCATCGTTACATTTCATTGCAATGTAGTTATCACCGGAATCACAGATTTGGCCGCAGGCCACTGAACTGGTTTTATATAAGTACTTCGTTGTAGACTGCATAATAGAATACGTTGCCGTTCCTACTTTAGCCTGACAATTACAGGTCGGATCGAAACAATTCGAAGATTTATATTCACCCAGTTTCGGATCAACTGTCGCCCCGTTGGCATCAACCCAAATAGCCGAGGTACCATCTTTTTTACAATAATATTTAACAGTGTTGTTCGGGATCAGATTGCATTTTAACTGGCCGCAGACAGACATATTTTGTTTGTAAAAAGTTGTTGGGTAATTCAAGTGGTTCGGTGCATCCATCGCTGTATAAGCTCCACCCCATGGGGCCGTACAATAACAACTGCTTGGCTGACATGAACTGGATTTATAAGACGTCTGACCGCTTAGAACCGTATTGTTACAAGTTACAGTGGATTTGATCGCATCACAGGTTAATCCGCACGATGCATACTTGGCAGAATAAACTGTCGCTGAAACGCCATTGGCAATGTTGACGATCTGATTATCAATATTAGTGTAACTGCAGTCGCAGGTTTGTTCTTTACAGCTTGATGCGGTGTAAGTTGTGTTGCCGGAGAGAACCCCTTTAGTACAAGTCACAGTCCCTTTAGCAGCCGCACAAGTAGATCCGCAGGCCGGCTGGGCGTTTGAATAAACATCGATTGTTTTTCCGTCGTCAATCATTTGCGTGCCGAATTTACATCCGCAGGATGCAGGCGTACATGATTTAGAAGGATAGTTTGTGTTACCGGTCAGCACACCTTTGTTGCAAGTGACGGTTCCTTTAATTGAATCGCAGGGAACCCCGCAATTCACACTTGGTGATGTGTAAACGGTCAGTGACTTTCCGTCGTCGATAATACTTTCAACGCCGTTAGCATCTTTGTATGTACAGCGGCAAGGTGCCTGATTACAAGTGCTGTACGCGGGTGAAGTTAAATTCGCAATTACGCCGTCCTGACAGCTTGTTGTAACTTTATTGGAAGCGTCTTCACAGTAAAAATTATCTGTGCAACTTACAGTTGATTTTTTATAATACGTCACTGGCGATCCACTGCTGTATGTTGCGTTTTGCAAAGTACACGAACACAACTGATTTGCGCATGTCAGTTTATTGAAGCTTGAATCGCCGGTCAGCACTCCGTTGGTACAAGTGCGGGATAGTTTGACATTCGAAGATTCGCATTTCTTTGCAGGGTCGCAGTTAAGTCCCGTTGTGGTTTTGAAAAAATCTTTGGAGGCCCCGTGTTTTAGCACTTCGGTTGCGCTGATCGGACAGTCCTGGCAGGCTTTTGCCGTACAACTTTGATGTGTAGCTGTAGCTTCACCCGTCAACACGCCGTCTACGCACTGGCGCTGAACTTCATGGTCCGAACAAACTCCGCACTCAACGATGTTTTTTGAAAATACTTTAATGTAGTCACCGTGTTTTAATGTTACAGGCTCAGCTAAAAAATCCACCTTGCAATCGCACTTGGGTTTTTCACAGGAGTTGTAAAGATAAGTGTCTGCACCGGCCAGAACGCCGTCCTGACATACCAATTCAGACGACACTGATTCACAGGTAGTTGCACAGTTAGCGGTTTTATTCTGTTTGAAGGCTTTGCGGGTTTCTCCGCTCATAAGCGTTTCACCCCACGGGGTCACGCAGCTTTTTTGGTCTAAACTGACCAGAACTTTATTGCCGCTGCCTTCACTTGCCGACTCACCTTCATTAATTTTCGACTTATTACATGAAGCCAAAAGTGCAGTTAAAATAAAGAAGAAGAAAAATTTACTCATGGTAGTGCCGGTGCCGCTTTCAAATTGAATTCCTGTGTTGTAGATCCTGAAGAATGTGAAAGTAATCTGACACTCATTATAAAGTCACCATTTGAAATTAAATTATTGATGAAGTTACGGCCGTTGGTCATCAACTCAGTTTTATAAATTGTATTTAAATTGCTGAAAGCGGTTTGAATAGATTCTTTCGTATACGGTGATGGCGGTTCGCCGATAATTGAGAGAATAAGCTCTGAAGAAATATTGAACTTGTTTAGAAGCTTACTTCGGGAAGTGACAACAGTAAAATCCTGCCCAATTCCGGACTTTCCCTGACCTGTACAAACAACGTCGTTTCGCACAATCTGTGTCGTCATGTCACCGGCAGAAAGAAGCGGATTTTCATAAGCGTAAATAGGGGCTCGTTCCAGCGCGGGCTGGTTCTTGTCGGTAAACCACTTCCGCGGTACGCCGTTGTCCCATAGAGCTGCTACTTCCATAATTCCGGCAGAGCCAAAGGCGTCAACCCGGTAAGCCGGGACCATCGCCTGCTGAAAACTGAGCCAACTCGTAGAATTACTGTAATTTTCAAACTCAGCCCGGGTGCCTGTAATACTCACCCGTGGGTAGTCTTCATAATTGTCTCTCCACTTAAACAGCGCTTTATTGTTATCTATCATGGTGCTGATTACAGGTTCACGCTTCATAATTCCCACTACCCACTGATAAAGAGTCTCACTGTCATAAATAGTCGGATTGAAGATATAAGAAGATAAAGAACCCGCTTCAATTTGCCCTTCCCAGCAAACACTGCCTTTAACTGTAATGGTGTCCTGAATAATAGATTTTTTTATATTACTCAGAACCGGAGGCTTTTTTTGCTGGCCTTCGATGATGAAGGCTTCTGCATTAAGAAGTTTGTTTTTTGCTGAATCGGCAGGGTGCACCGCCACGAAGTGGTAAGCCGTATCCACTTTTAAATTTCCCAGTGGGATTTCAAAACCCATTGTCACAATAAACGGTGTACAAGCGTCAAAGTAGTCGCGCCCCTTCGGCTGCACACTTGTTGGAACTTTTAAAGCGACCGGTCCGGTCGGCGATCCGACGCGGGCTTCTATGACAACGTGATCCGGCCGCCCGTTTAAACACGCCCATCCTTCAACTGCTGTGTTAACCTGGTTAATCGCACCTAAAACAACTGTTTCTGACAATGTTGGTGTTTTAATTAAATCAACAAATTTATAGAGTTTACTTGAAATGAATTTTCTTTTTCCATCAGCTAAAACTTTGTAAAGGACGATCCACACACCTTCATCGCCAACAACAAACTGGTAAAAAGGAAGTTTAAAATTATCTTGCCCGTTTCTGGCCTGTACATAAGCCAGAGGCGGCAATGTTTCGTCGAGCTTTTCCCAAATACCGACGTAAAGTGAAGTATCTGACTCATCGACATTAGAAGTAACGGTACGGATTTCATAGTTCATCGAAGTGCCGTCGCGCGTATACCAAAAGCCGTCATTATCTAGCTTAGCTGACGGCAACTGACTGATAGAACCTGTCGTCAGCTGAGTATTCAAGGCCGGCAAGTTCAGACTAAGACCGCCTTTGATTCTGGAGTCCAGCGCAGGAACATTCACGCTTCCTTTTAGCAGCGCCAATTCGATTTGAGCCGGAGTGACTTCGATTTTTTTTGATTTGTAGAATGCGGCTACATACGCGGCCGCTCCTGCAACCAGTGGTGAGGCAAAGCTCGTTCCTGAAATGCGGGCCCCCAAAACATTCAGCGCTTCACCCGGAGCAGCGATTTCTACTGTGCTGTTACCGAAATTAGAAAATAAAGCCAGATCTGACCCGGCCTTATTCATGGCCGCCACTGTTATCAACCCATAGTACTCAGCACCCCAAGCGGCCGGGTACACCTGAGAAGTACTGGGTGTGCCGTCGCGATTGAGTTTCTGCGAAATATTAAATCCATCATTTCCGGCTGCAACAACAACGGTGCTTCCCTGACCGATGGCATTCAGGATCGCAGCCAGCATGGTCGCCGGAGGCGAAAAAGCCCGTGAACCTAAGCTCATGTTAATAACATCCACTTTTAATGCGGCCATAAGTGCGAGCGCATTGTTGACATCATCGATTGAAATAGTTTTTTCACCGTTTTCATTCACGCTGTAAACGTTGGCTGCGACAATAGTTCCACTAACAGGAGCAAGGCTGGCATAAGCGAAAACGCCTGACCCGCCGTACGAGTTGTTACTTTGACCCATAATAAGCTGGGTAACAAACATCGCGTGACCACTTATACCGTCAGTAGGCATCGTGGCAGGAAGTGGTGCCCCACCGATATTAATAATCACATCATTTTCGAGATTGTAGTTACCGACCGTTTGAACCCCGGTAAAGTACGCTGTCTTTGGAACATCAGGATTCGCAGCAAAAAAGTTTCCGTCAATAATACCGATTCTGAAGGCCGGTTTCGGACTCAAAGTTGAAGCCGCCAGCGCTGCCGGTAAACTCTGAATGACAGTGCCGATCGCGTTGTTTGCTTCGAAATATCCGATCTGATTTAAGTAAGGTGACGCGGTATACGCTGCATTGGTTTGCAGGACATCCGGGTCGTTGGTTGCTGCAAACACTTTAAATTCGGCGTAATTAGAAAGGCCCACAACACACTCTCTGTCAATGCTGTCGCCTTCGAACTTTCGCTGAATCTCTTCTGTGGTTTCGCCCGGCTCAAATTTATAAGTGAAAGAATACCGGTTAATACTTTCCGGCCACTTGTCTGCAATTGCTTTTTTCAGACCGTCGCAGGTCAAGCGGCCACCGCCGGTATTTTCCTGACAGAACTCACGCGCGCAGCTCATACGAATAATCACAGATCCGGGAATAGCATCGGCTTCAGGGTCGAACGCCACCTTTTGCATTTTGTTTGGCGAGACTTCAACAGTTTTGGTTTTTGGTGTATCGAGCTGAACTTTATTTTCAGCAAACGGAGACCGGTAATTTCCGATATACTGGGACTCGTTATCTGAAACGGAAGAATTATTACAAGATGAAAACGCAGTTAAGAAAACTGCAGCAACTATGAAACGGCAAATGACGTGCAAGAATAGTTTCATCTTTAATTAAACCCCAAACCCAAAAGAATAACATTCTGGTCTACTTTCACAGCGTTCCCCACGCTGCTTTTGCCTACCAGATTTTGGGTTTCAAAACCTACTATAAAATTGTAGCTATTAAATATATAAAAGTTAATTTTTAACTGAATGTTCGACGCGGATGAGACAACGTCAGAACCGATGCTGATCATCTGATATATCAAATCGAGACTTTCTCTGTTTGAGAAATAATACGAAAAACCCAGACCTCCGCCGTAACTGACCAGATTGACATCCAGGTTACTGACTTGCTGGCTGTATTTGGCATTCACGAAACTGCCGCGCGGACTGATAAAAAAACTGTCTGTAATTCCAAAGTCGCGTTTTAGTCCGAGTTTTAAATCACTAACCGAGATTGCTATCGGAGCGTCAGAAGGAAACGCCTGTTTAAAATCGGCCTCGAATTTTGTACCCCAGAACAGCGGCTTCGAAGTGAAGCCAACGAAAATTCCGGGACTTGAGTCACTATAACTGTTGGCGATAGCCACCTGATTCATCGAATAAATCATACCGGCTCTCAATGACTGCTTATCTTTTTCATTTTCAGGTGCTTCTGCATTCTTTTTGTCTTCGATTTTTTTTGAAAGAACCTTGATGTCAAATTCGCTGCCGTCTTTGCTGAGACCCAGCTCTAAAACCGTTGCTGCTTCCGCTTTTAAAATTCCGAGGTCAAATGCACGCCAGGTTTCGCCTTTACCGTCGATTTCACTCAGGCTTGAGGAGTTGATTTCAGCCGTTCCCAACGTTGAAATTGAAAGAATAATTCTGTTATCAACTTTTTCGCAGTGAAAGGCCAGGATGACTCCTGCCGGCGGCTTTTTGCCTGCGCTTAAATTTAAGTTGTATTCTTTGCACTTGCTGTTCTGGACGCCGTATTCACTACCCGTCGGCTTGTATTCGTAACTGATATCCCGTTGTGCACCGGCCTGATTTTTTAAAGCCACTGATCCTTTGAGTGAATCCAGGTAAAATAAAGCAGCCACTGATCCTGTTTTTAATGTGGTCGAGGAGTCATCTGAAACCTGATACCCGTTTAATTCGGCTTCGACTTTAACACCCAGCCTGTAGAGTTTAAATTTTTTGTAAGGAACGAATTGAAGCTTCGATTTGGCAGAGCTCATCACACTTTGCTTTGCGCCGGTGCCTGAAGAAATATCAAATGCCGCCAGCTGAGCGCGCGCCGGTATAAGCCCCAAAAGAATAATAACCACGGTGAAAAATCTAAGTTGCATCCAAACCCTATAACAGCTTCACGAAACCTTTTTTATCAACTTCAAAATTAAATTGTAATTCAGAACCGCTCTTTGCTTCGATTTTTTTATCGGCAATCGCGATACTGGTTTTATTCGATAAAATCGATCCGCTTAACTGCGCGGCTTCGCTGTTACCGTAATTGTTGTACATTTTCACACGGACCTGATAACGGCCGGGTACCGGGTCACTTGATTGCCAGATTTCAGCCCCCGGGCCGGTACGTGAATCAAGCGAAAAAATTCCGTTCGCACCTGCATGAGATTTCTTCTTAAAACTGAAGAGATTTCCTTTTGGGTCGGTGACAGTTAAATCCAGATCATGCTTTTCGGTAGACCATTTAAACAGAACAAAAAGGTAAGTTTTGCTTTCGCCGCCGCCGTTGCTTTCACTGATTTCACTTTTAAGTTTTTTATTCTGGTCTTCTAACTGAGACATTTTCTGACTGAGGTCTTTAATTTGCTTTTCTTTTTCTTCGACCTGCTTCAGGCGGCGCTGATCGTCTTCTTGAAGACTTGCGATTTTGCGTTCGATCTGCTTTTTGTCAGGCTGTTTGGCAAGAAGTTCTTCCAAACTTTTGATCTTCAGAGCCAGCGCTTCCAGCTCTTGCGTTAACTTTTTATTCTTATCTTTAAGCTGAGAGGCATCTGAAAGCTCTAACTGCTTTTTTTCAAGTTCGAGCTTTGCTTTTTTTTCTAAATCTTTCAGCTTTTCTTCGGCACTTTTGTTTTTATTCAGCTCTGACTCGATTTGCATTTGTGCCAGCTTGAATTCAGCCAGCTGCTTCTTCAGTTGTTCGATCAGATCATTATTTTCAGCAATGACTTTTTCTTTTTCTTTTAACTGAAAGTCCTGCTGCAAATTAATTTTGTCTTTTTCAATGACCTGCTCGTTGGCTACTTGCAATTTTTCTTCAGCTTCTTTACGGGCTTTTTCTGCCAGCTCAAGCTCTTTTTTTAAAGCTTCGGCGTCAACCGGCTTTTCTTTTTCGGTGTCTTCCGCTTTCGTCAGCGTCGCTGAATTTGAAATAGACTTTAAATTTTCGTTGAAATCGCCCTGCTTTTCACTGGCGATTGAAAATAAAATAACAAACAGCCCGAACAAAAGAGTCATCATGTCCGCATAGGACACAAGCCAACGTTCATCAACGTGCTCTTCATGCTCTTCAGTGTGAATGGGCTTTTTGTTCTTACTCATTTGGCTTTCTTTTTTACCTGAACATTTCTAAAGCTCAGTTCACCCGGGCCGTATTCTGCGTCTTGTTCAGAATTGGCACCGGTGGCCATTGGTTCTGCAACGATTGTCGCCTGATCTGCAGGATTGACGTTAGCAGATGCCGTTTCTTTTTTTACCGGGCGCTTCAGTGAAACGCTGGGTTTAGCCGTAAACATCTGCACTATATTAGACGGAACAATATTGTAAGCAGAAGCATGCTGTGACTTAGCCTCAATACGTTCTTCTAAAGGCAACATACTGGTTAAGCGCTCAATAAAAACTTTTGGCTGAGTGTTTCTGTGAATCAAAAGAATTCCTTCTTTGATAAAATTTCTTGTAAATTCATCTGAAGTACACGCCTTCTGCGCATTATCTGAAAGTGGTAAGAATACAAAGTTCGCCGTCGCAATACCCCAGAACGTTGCAACCAGGGCTACTGCCATGGCCTGACCGATAGCCGAAGTACCACCCGGCCCTCCCAAGTTTGTCATCATCGCGATCATCCCGGTCGTCGCACCCAACAACCCGAAAGCCGGCGGGTATTTAGCGATGGCATTCAATGTTTTTGCATCCTGCTGATAGCGTTTTTTAAACGCTTGCACACGCAGATCAAGAACTTCTTCCAGATCTTCATGAGTAAGCGCAGGTTCAAAAAGCAAATTCACACCTTCGCGCAGAAAATAATGCGAATACTCTTTAGTGCGCGCCTGCTGGTTTTTATTTTGATAGCACTGATTGATTTCTGAAAGTTCATCAACGAGCTTTAAGTAATCCGTTTTTTTCGAGGAGAAAACGCCGAAAATGATAAAGTCAAAAAGCTGAGTCAGTTGCTTGTACGGAAAAGCAAGAAATGTTGCCGCGAGAGTTCCTCCCACAACAAGAATGATGGCGTGAGTATCCAAGAACATCACAGGGTTTTTAACACCCTTAATTCCACCGTAATACACAACGGCAATAGCAGCAGCCGCGCCCAACAAAGAGGTCATATTTAATCGCGATTTATTCATGTGTAATCTATCGGAATGTTTCAGAAAAAGGAGTAATGCCGCAAAAACAATTTAGACCGAAGCCCAGCGTGATAGTGCAAATATGAAACAGGTCACTACATGACTCAGGACTATGGCCGTGCTACCCAAATATAATCAGCGCGCGGCCCTTCAACTTCTGATGGCTGTAATGCTGAACGAATTTCATCGTCACTCATGTCTTCAGCCCAGATTTGTGAAAGTGTTATGACTCTTGCGTCAGCTAAGCGCTGTAAAACACGGTGCTTTATTCCCCCGCCATACTGAACGTGAAACTCACCCACAACGACAACCAAAACCTGGTCAGGATTTTCAGAAATAAATTTTGCTGACTGCCACGCCATTGTGTCGTCCCACGCGCATTGAGCGGCAAAACAGTTTTCAGGAACTTTGCAGTGCGCACCTGCCGCATCCATAAAACGCTGGCGGTAACTGTCTCTGCCAAGCTGAAACTGCGGCGGCATGAGTGCCCAGTCTTCAGCGGCCAATGAACCTAAACCGTTTCTTGAAATTTTACTTGTGACTGTTCGCGGAAGGTTCAGGCCCAGCGAGGACTCCCCGTTTGCAATCAGTGGAAAATTAATCTGGTCGCGGTAAAAATCAAAACTGAATCCGCCCCACTTGATCGCTTTTAAGAAATCCGGCTCTATTAAAACTCCATTGCGGTAGTCATTTAAAAAACTCTGATCGGTGTAATTTACGAATTCCATACCCACTGAAACCTTGAGGCCCGCGGCTCTCAGGGCTGATAGCACTTGCAGGTGCTGATCGCGGTGGGCGGCCAAACCGTGGTTTTCCCCCAGGAGTAAAATTGTGCCCGGCTGCACTTTAGACGCCAAATCGTTTATATGGGCTATTGAGAGGGTTTTCCCGTCATAAAGCTGACCAAAGACCGCTTTAGATACCAGCAGTGACAGGATAAGCAGCAAAATAGGCATTTTGAGCATAATTTTCCCCCAAAAGCTTTATATTCCATTGACGAAGCTCTGTAAACTTACTTATAAATAATGTCTTTGGAATTTCGAATTAAGAGGAATTAATTATGGCAAAGAAATCAGGTCGTATCATTGTAACTTTAGAGTGCACAGAAGCTAAAGCAGCCGGCGTTCCGGTTTCTCGCTACACGACTACTAAAAACAAAACTAAAACTCCAGGCCGCTTGGAGAAAAAGAAGTATAATCCTAATCTTAAAAAACACACTGTACACAGAGAAACTAAGTAGTTTTTTACTGCGTTCTGTAACGTTTTTTACGACATTAGGAAAATACCGTGATTCTAACAGATAAAGAAATTTTGAATCATATAGAAAAAGGGCTCATTAAAGTTGAGCCCTTTAATATTTCATGCCTTGGAACAAACTCTTACGATGTTCATTTGGGCAAAACCCTTGCGCTTTACGAATCTGATGTTCTGGATGCTAAAGCTCATAATAAAATTAAAACTTTTGAGATTCCTGAAGAGGGCTACGTACTTCTTCCGGAAAAATTCTACTTGGGCGTTACGCAAGAGTACACTGAGACTCACGCGCATGTTCCTTTCCTTGAAGGCAAATCGAGTGTTGGCCGTTTGGGTATCGACATCCACGCGACAGCAGGTAAAGGCGATGTTGGCTTTTGCAACTACTGGACACTCGAAATTTCGGTAAAACAGCCTGTGCGCGTTTATGCGGGCATGCCCGTTGGCCAGCTGATTTATTTTGAAATCAAAGGCGACATTCAAAACATGTACAACAAAAAGCCGAACGCTAAGTACAACGAGAAGAAATCGATTCCGGTCGAATCGATGATGTTCAAAAATAAATTCTAATGAAAGCCCTGTTCTTCGCAATTCTAAGAGGAACTCTGGTCATCGCTGTCGGAGTCGGTGTTTCTGCAGCGGTTGCGCTTTGGCTGTTTTCAGGTAAAGCACCGACCAGCATTAAGGGATTTCGCGAAGCCACAAAAGAGCTTTCAAATTTTCACCTTCTGAAAAAACAAATGGTCGAAAGATCATACAACGAAGCTGAGATGATTAAAGACGACTCTGATCTGCCGGCTGGGATCAATTCCGGAACAACTGAGGCTGCCGAAGCCGAAGCTGCCAATCTTGCCAAGCTCAATGCTGAAATTGCTGAAGCCACAAAAGGTGTAGCGCAGGAAAAAGAGCAGATTCAGAAACAAGAAATGCTGATCTTGAAAAACAAATTAGCCCGGCTGCAAACGCAACTGGACAGAATCGAAAATCAAAACCGTATCCTGAGATTAAAAATCAGCGGGATCGCGAAAAATTCCAAAATTAAAGATCAATAACTTAGATTAGAAGCTGATTAAGGTTGCGGAGCCGGTACAGGCTCCGGATTTGGCAGTGGTGCTGGAAGCGGCCCTGTAACAGCTGCTGGAGCAGGCGTAGGCTCCGGCGTTGGAGTTACCGCAGGAGGCGGCTCCGTAACAGGAGCTACCGGATCCGGCGTCGGTGTGGGCTGCGGGTTCGGCGTCGGAGTTGGCGCCGGTGCCGGCTTCGAAGCGGCTGCAATGAAAGTGAAGACATCACCCAAATCGTGGCGAGTGGAATGGATCTCCCAGTCTTTTTGTTCTTTATCTTTTACGAACGTAATGAACTTCAGTTTATCACCGAGGCTGACCGGTTTTTTCTTATACTTAATCAGGTAAATAAAAACACCCGGAAGATCTTCAGGCAGAACCTGTTTAATATCTTTTGTTACAAACGCCAGAAGATTTTTGAAAATCGGGAAAGCGCCTAAGGCTTCCTGTTTTTCAAGAGTATTGCTGTGGTCTGCTTCGTGAGTGGCAAACATCATCTCAATGTACTGCACCACATGAGGGAAAAGCCCTGCTTTACCCAGCTCTACTGTTCTTTCAGGCTCAGGTACGGCTTCATTCGGAATGTAGCCCGCAGCCAGTAACAGACTCAGGTAATATTTTTTATTC
>JAJFMT010000135.1 GCA_020696855.1 Pseudobdellovibrio sp. | reverse complement strand
GTAGTAAGAATTTGAACTAAGTGTTGAAGGATCTTGATCAGGGTAGTAGTACTGAAACGGATTAAAACCCGCTTTCCAGTAAACATTCAGTTTGTCGTTAAGACATGTGGTGTTTACATTTCCGGTATTGGCGCGGATGTAATCGTAACCGCTGTAAATGGCGTTTAAGATGTTGAATGCTCCGCCGTTGACTTCGATTGATTCTGATTGGCGCGCATAGGCCGTTAGTTCTGCGTAAGGCTGTGTGACGCCGTCGTTGTAAACGGTGTCTTCAAGATAATAAAGTTCATTTGTGTAAATGTCTTTTTTGACAGACACATTCATTTCGAAATCAGGCTTTCCGGTGTAGGTCAGAATTTTGTTCACGCGAGAGTAAACTCGAACAGTGTAGTTGCCGGCTGTAATCGGAATTTTCAGGTCATCTTCGTCAAGAGACTTCAGCTCTCCGTTTTCGTTTGTGATTCCGCATTGAACCAATTGTTTGTTCCAGTCGTAAACCGCAACTTCTGCTCCGCGGATCGGTAATGGTTCAACCATTGGGTCACCAAGGTGCATGTTGATTAATTTTTGATTCTGAACAACGAGATTGATCCCGCGTTTATAGTACGTGGCTAAGCCGTTCAGGTTAATGGTTTGGCTGTAAACGTAGTTCGTTGTGCAGGGTTCGATTTCATATTTGAGCGACAGGTATTCCTGATAAAGCGAATTTTTTATGGGCGAGCAACTGACCGCCAGCATAAAAAAAGAAATGACAAAATAGGAAAAAACACCTGTTTTCACTCTTAATTTATCGGTATTTTCGGGGAGTTACTTCAGCGTTTCAGGCCTGTAAGAAGGTCTAGAAAAATGGGCATTTCCGGATGATTTTCTCATACTGGTGCGGAACAGACCCAGGCTTGGAACAGTGGTTTCCGGCTTATGGTTTCTATAAGGCCTGCTTTTCAATTTTCATGAAATTCTTCCAATTACGTAAATGAAATGGACATGAGCCCTTTTCCTATTTGATTTCAGGGCCAAAGGGGGACTGTGTTTTTTTGGCGTACTTGTTGCTTATACGACTGCGGAAGAAAAAACTTGACGTAAGTTAAAGGGAGAAAAAATGTTAGTAGTCGGAAAACTAAAAGTGGCACTCGCCGCGACAGTTTTGATGGCAGTTGGGTTTCAGGCCCACGCAGGAAGCTCATCAAATAAGAAGATTAAGGAATCAGGTGACTGGTCTCTTTGGGAAACTAAAGGCACTTCAGGCGACATCTGCTATATCCAAAGCGGTGGTGAAGACGAAACCTACCTCGTGATGATTAAAGCAAAAAACAATCCTAAAAGTCCCGTTGAAACTATGATTCAAATGTTGGACAACTCAAAAGGGCAGACAGGTATTACTGTTTCTGTTCCGGGTTTAGCTTCGACTTTATCTTACGGCGATCTTGACGGTAAGAAATTTACTTTCCAAGGTATCCCTAAAAATTTATCTCAAGCAGTTGAGATCATGAAAAATAACAAACCAGAGTTAAAATTGTCTAAAGTCGGCGGTAAAAAACCGGCTGAAACAAAAATTTCGACTCGCGGTTTTAAAGACATGGTTAAAGAATTAGAATCACGTTGTAACGCCGGTCAACCGATGGTGGACGCTGATTTTGAAAGACAATTTATCAATGCAGTTGCTGACAGCATTGACCCTTTAAAATTAGATCCGGCTAAGAGTTCTTTAATTCGCAGTATTTACTTCGCAGCTTACGATGTGATGTTAAACAAACGTGGCGCAGAAGGTGAACTGGCTCAGGTATTACAAAAATATCAGCCGCAAGTTAATGAATTAAACCAAAACCGTGCGCGTGCAGCTGCTGTTCAAAATTCTGAATTGCCTGCGGCCCGCAATGATTTAACACAAACTCAGACACAGCAGGCAACAGCTCGCGCAGAAATCGCGAAGCAAGCCCAAGCGATTCCGGGTTTAACTTCTAAGCGTGATGCTTCTCAAGCTGCTTTGGACGCAGCTGAGAGAGTCATCGCTCCTTTACGTCCTGAGTACAACCGCTTAACCGGTTCATTGGGTCAGGCACAAAGCGAATTAAGCAGCGCTGAAAGCCGTTTGTCGTACATCGATGGCCGCGTTCCTGATTTAGATCAGCAACGTAACGCTTTAGAAAACGAAGCTTACCGCTTAGAGCAAATTCTTCCTTCTCAACGTCACGAAGCAAGTATGGCTTTATCTCGTTACAACCAGGTATCGCGCGACCGTCAGAGCTACAACGCTCAATGGAGACGTGATGAGATGTTGCGCCAAAGCTTCGAGTACCAGCGTTTAAATCAAGACTGGCAACGTGTGAGCCGTTCTATGGAAATGGCTGACCGTGAACTTCGCGGTGTTATCCGTGAGCGTGACCGCGTAGCTAATGATTTACGTACTTGCCAATCAGGAGCCGTAGCTCCTAATGCAGTTGCGGTTGAGCAATTAACTCCGGGCGGCCCTCATGAGCCGAAGCCACCGGGATGGACTCCAGGCCAAGGCGGCGGACTTGTTCCAGGCCCGAAACCTCCGGGTCATGGCGGCCCAGGCCACGGCGGCCCTGGTCATGGACCGGGTGGCCCAGGTCACGGCCCAGGTGGCCCTGGCCCAGGTCCACAACCTGATCCAGGTGGTGGCTTGACTCCGGTTGAACCTCCTCGTGATTGCTCGCAGTTACAAAACGCATTGCAAGTCGCAAACGCGCAAGTTTCTCAGAAGCAAAGCGAAGTTAATGGTTACTCTTCGCAGTTGCGTGATATCGAGCGCCGCCGTGAGAGAATCGTTCGTGATATAGACATGCAAGTTGACCGCGAATACCGTTCTTTAGTTGATGCTGAAGAGCAAGCTCGCCGCGCTTACGATTACGCCAACACAACTGTTTTCAACAATGAAAACCGTGTTGCACAAATCAGAAGAACTGAATTGCCGAACATCGCAAGCGAAAGAAGCCAATTGTTGAACGAAAGACCAAGTGTCCTTTCTTCTATCAGTCACGCTCAATCTGATATCGCTTCATTGTCGAATCAGCTGAACACTTTCCGCCGCACAAACGATTGGGACCGTAAAGAAGCCAACGTAAATGCAAAAGCAGCTCAGTTACAACAAGACCAGTCTGCATTGAACGCTGCAACTTCGGGTAAAGCTTTAGCAGAACGTACATTGCAAAATGCAATCGCACGTGAAGGCCAAATCAATGCACAGATCACAGCTTTAAACAATGAGCTGGCTGCATTGAACAACCGCGCTGTTGCCTTAAACCAAATCTTAGCGCAACTACCGGCTGAGAGAGCTCCGATTGATCAGCGTATCGCTTCATTAGCGGCTGATTTAAAAGCAAGACAGGATCAAGTTGTTAACGCTTTGAAATAGTTTTTTGAATCCACCGCAGTCTTGCGGCCGACCTTATAAAGTCTCAATAAAACCCGGAGAAATCCGGGTTTTATTTTTTTCAACCGCTCGGCTTAACCAGGTACTTCTCCATCTTCCGAATGCCAAAATGTTTGATTGCTGCTCTTTGATTGCATGGCCTGCAAAGTAATCGCAAATTTTCTTTAATATCGAGGCCTCCAGCCGCTCTCGGTCTTTTATGGTCTATCTCAACCGCAAATGTGGACATACAATTCGAGCACCTGTGGTCACCTTCAGCGCGAACTTGTTTTCGAACTCCGGCATTAGATGTTACGCGCTGTTTCTTGGGCGTCGCGGGAATCTTTTCCTTCTTCAGGCGCTCTATTCCCAAATCGCAAACCAACTCTAAAAGTTCAGCTAAGGATATATTTGGATATTTGTGAGCTAATAGCCCCTTTAATTCATCTAACTTATCATCAAAGCTTTTGTTTGCAGTAAATCTGTACTCGGTTTTATTTTCACTAACCACTTCAATTTTATCTGGTCGCAACCGTGATTCCGGTGACGATTTAGAGATAACAATTCGTTGTGCCTCGCGAATGGGTTTCTTACTAATTTCAGAAAGAAGTTGAAGCTTTGATGTTTTCGAAAGCTCAACGGAGTTTACTTTCTTTTCTTGTCGAAAGTAGGAATGCGCAAGACCCAGATGTGATAAAGAAAGTTCGCCTTGATTAATCTTTCCTTCAACTTCAGGAAGGTCGGCAATCAATCTCATAGCAGAAACACGTCTAAACGCTTCATCTTCGGAATAACCGAAATGTCCGATTAGCATTTTGAACAGAGAAGGGTATTTGTAGTCGCAAAATAAGCGACGGCGTTCAATTTCTTTAAAGTGATGAAGTAAATTGGTCAGCACCGCACGCTCTTCGCGAACAAAAGTTTCTGCTTTTTGCACCAAAGTAATATCTGAAATTTCACGGAGTTTCATGCAGTAAATAACTGCAATAATGCCAAGGGAGCCGAATTGAATAAATTTAACTATGGCAAAAAGCTCATCCGTTGATCGGAAGAATTATCCGCCTAACGGATCTCTTCAAACTCTAACAGTTAAACGTCGACGCCGTGTTTCTTGTGCGCACAAGGTGGCGATCGATCTCAGGGGGGACAAGTTGTTCATTTCTTATATTAAGGGCGAAGAGAAAGCTTCAAAGACGTTTCTAGATTCTAGAATAAAAAAAGGCTCTCAAGACAACTCTGAAAGATAAACCTCTTTATTGCAAGGTGGGTGGCCATTATAACAACTTTAGGCTTCTCACTACGAGGTGAGCTTGCACACCATTGTCAGGGACAGCCCCCAAAAATATGCTTGTAAGGTTTATTTTCGATGAGTTTTACGTCTATCGAACCCTATGTATTAACAATATCGAATATCTGAAAAAAAGTCTACGAATCAGGACTCAAGAACAGCGAAAAATAACCGATTAAATAGGCATGATAAATGCTCTGAGCCCGACATTGACGAACATTTCGACGCTGGATTTTTATTTTCCATTTATCGTGTTTTTTTATGGTCTAGTCATGAATTTCGTGCTTGAAATACCTGCCCTGATGGAATTAGCCCGTAAACGTATGCCGTCTCAGTACGTAACATTCCAAAATCACCGTAAAATCGCTGTTCTATCGTTGTTTGTTGGTGGCCTTTGGTCACTGCAAAATATCTGGTTTTTATAGTCAACATTCTGCATGCTTTCTTGAGTTTTCTTAAGCCAGCTGCTAAGTTTTTTTGATGTCACAACAAGATCTGCTTTCCCTACAAAATCCCGGCGTTTCCGCGCCAGGGAAGAATTCCAGAGATTCTGTCGTTTATTCGGTTGAGCAGCTCAATATTCACATCCGTCAAACACTTGAAAACCAGTTGGGCGTCATTTGGCTGCAAGCTGAGATTTCAAATTTTAAACCGCACTCATCAGGCCATTTTTATTTTTCACTGAAAGATTCAAAGGCGCAGATTTCTGCGATCATGTTCCGCGGACATAATTCTAAATTGAAATTTAAACCTCACGACGGCCTTGAAGTGATCGTCAAAGGCCGCATTACCGTTTACGAGCCACGCGGCACTTATCAAATCGTTTGCGAAAGCATGGAACCCGTCGGCGCCGGCGCTTTGCAAAAG
>JAJFMT010000051.1 GCA_020696855.1 Pseudobdellovibrio sp. | reverse complement strand
ATTGATGTGCGCCAGGCCTTAAAGCGCCAGCCACCGGATAAAAAGAATGTCATCGAGTATGTCTGGGCTGTGTTTTCGGGCCAGACCCGGGCGAATATGACTCACCTTCAGAATATTTTAAAGTTCGTGCAGGACATGATGACTCAGTCGCTGCAGGACAAGCCTCTCATCTGGAACGGCAAAGCGATGACACCTGCGGAAGTCGCTTTGCTTGCGCAAAAGTTTTATGTAGGCGTGCACCCGTTTGCAGAAGGAAACGGGCGAACAGGCCGGCTTATGCAAGAGCTCATTTTAACTGTCATGGAAATGCCTCACGGTTCTTCCGGAGATTTAATGGATTACGATGTGCTGACCACTTTTCCCGACTACTACCGCCGCGCGATGCAGGCCAATGTTCAGCTGATGCAAAAAATGAAAACGTGTCTTGAAATTTATGAACAAAATCAGCCGGCGCAGCTGATTCAGACTGATCAGCGAAGCATCGACTACAGTTGCCGAATATTAAAAACAAGCAACTGATGAATAAATTTAAAATCAATTCAAAGAATTTTTGTAAACGAAGTTTCTGATCTCAATGACTTTTTCAACACTGAATTTATAAGGCTTGCCGCACATCTGGCAGGTGATTTCAGGCTCTTCTTTTTTGTTGATCATATCCAGTAAATCCGCCTCACCTAATACCTGCAATGCCGCTTCCACGCGCTCTTCAGAGCATGGGCAGAAGTAAGTGACCTCATGAGGGTGCTCGATCTCTGTGAAGTCGATTCCCACCATGTATGGGCGCAAAAGATCAACCGGTCTACCGCCATCACGTAAAATGCGCGAGACGCTTGGCTTAAAGTCGTCAGCGTTTTTCTGAAGAAGCTCAACGACCGCTTCTTCTACGCCGGGCATGACTTCGATAATAACGCCGCCCGCTTTTACAACTTTGCCGTTTTGATCCAGGTAAATTCCCAGTGATACGATCGATCTGGTCTGGTGTGACTGATGAAGATAATGAGCGATGTCTTCACCGATTTCACCGCTGACTAAATTCACCATTCCGTTAAAAGGCTGTTTTTGAAACGGCGTATGACGGGCGACCGTTAATGTTCCGTGACCTAACGCTTCTGATAAATTTAAACCGCCTTCGTAACTCAAAGGCTGAAACTGCGGGTTCGGTGTGTAAGCGCGGACCTGGCCTTCGAAGCTGGCTTCTGCGTAAATGCTTTTTAGCGGCCCGTTACCGCGAAACAAAAGACCCACTTGCTGTTGATCTTTAAGCTGGCTGGCCAGAAGTAGCGACCCAACGATCGCTTTACCAACGCCCGAAGTTGCAACCGGATAAGAGTTATGAAGCTTCTGCATATGCGCCACAACTTCAGTGGCATCTACCGCAGCGGCTCTGACTGTAAAATCATTTGAAACAAATCGGTGCACTCTCGACATGGAGGTCAACTTATCAAAGGACTTGGGTTCGCTCAACAAATAAGGTATGGTCTTTTAAATGAAGTTTGTCCTGTTCCGCCATGGCAGTAAGGGCTTTACGCCCTTTGAAGATCCCGAGTTAAACGCACAGGGGTTTCAACAATCCATAAAACTTGCAGAGCTGGTTAAATCAAACGGACTTCCTTCTCCGACCCGCTTATTTGTTTCTCCGCGAAGACGAACCTCTCAAACTTTTTATCCTGTATCTAAAGAGCTTTCATTAGAGATGCAAATTAAAGAGGAATTAGATCTTCGTCAGCCCGAAGAAAGCCAAAGCGAATTTCGCTCACGCATTCAAGGGTTTCTCGATTTCATTGCGCGGCAAAGCAACTTACCAGCGCAGCAAAACAATGAAGTTATATTCGCCTGTACTCATTACGACTGGATCGAAGAATCCCTTACGCTGATTGATTGCGACAAGAACTTAAATTCCTTCGAGTTTTCACATTGGGGCCCTTCACAGTTTTTAATTTTTGAAATTGATAACTCCGGCTGGAAAGTGCTCA
Source organism: Pseudobdellovibrio sp. (assembly GCA_020696855.1). Taxonomy (GTDB): domain Bacteria; phylum Bdellovibrionota; class Bdellovibrionia; order Bdellovibrionales; family Bdellovibrionaceae; genus Pseudobdellovibrio. Next base: position 15,740 of record JAJFMT010000051.1, on the reverse strand, counting down.
AAAAAGGAGATGCCAAATGAGACCCGCTGCTACTCGTAATATTTGGGCTGTCGGCAGAAACTACGCTGAACACGCAAAAGAAATGAAAGCTGAAATTCCGAAGTCGCCGATGTTTTTTTTAAAGGCCGGCAGCTGTCTTACGTTTGACGAAGTCATTCACCTGCCAAACTGGTCAAACGATGTGCATCACGAGCTCGAACTAGCATTTTTGGTTGATGAAAATTTAAACTATTCGCACGTCACATTGGCCATTGATTTAACCGCCCGCGACGCTCAGAGCGAAGCTAAATCGAAGGGCCAACCATGGACTCAGGCCAAATCCTTTATTGGCGCCTGTCCTCTGGGCAAATGGATTCCGCTCAGTGATGTTCCGGATCAAAAGTCATTTAAATTTAATTTAATCAAGAACGGAAAGCCGGTTCAAACCGGGCTTTACGAGAATATGATTTTTAAGCCTGATACGCTTTTAACCCATGTAAAAAATTTCTACCCGCTTCTCCCTTACGATATCGTTTTAACCGGCACTCCGGAGGGCGTAGGCCAGTTAAAATCCGGCGATAAGCTGGAAGCAGTTTTACAGAGTGTAAATCAGGGTACCACCGAGACCGCCAACGGCGGCAAATTTCACGAGATTTTCACTTGCCATTGGGACGTCGTTTAGAGCAAACTCCAGCTCATTCTTAACCGGTATTTTCAGTCGCAACTGAACCTATTTTTGTTGCGGTTTAAGGGGAGCTTCAATGCAAGACACTCAGGCTAAAATTGCGTCTTTAGGCGAAGAAATTTTAAAAAAAATTGAATCACAGTCAAAAGCTTCATTATTTTCAAAAGATTTTTGGTACGGCTCTATCATGGAATGGAGCATGAAGAATGAAAAATTCAAAACAAACATGTTCCGTTTTGTTGACGTGCTTCCGGCTCTGAATTCGGGCGATGACGTTGCGAAACATCTGAAAGAATATTTTTCTGAAGGCGGCAAATCTGAATTGCCTGCAGTTTTCAATGTGGGCCTTGGCTTAGGCGCACTGGCGCCGGGCTTAATGGCCGGAGCGATCAAGAAAAACGTAACGTCTATGGCGAAGATGTTCATCACCGGTGAAAATCCGCAAGATGCATTAGTTGTCTTAAAGAAAGCCAGAAAAAATAATTTAACTTTCACAGTCGATATTTTAGGTGAAGCCACTCTTTCTGAGCGCGAAGCACTTGATTATCAGCGCCGCTACTTAGAACTGGTTGAGTGGCTGGCTAAAGACGCTGCCAACTGGAACGAGATTCCGCAGTTAGACCGCGATGCCGATGGGCCAATTCCAAAAATAAATGTCTCAGTTAAAATGTCAGCTCTGTATTCACAGATTAACGACAAAGCCTGGGAAGAAACCAAAACAATTCTTAAAGACCGCCTTCGCCCGATTTTCAAAAAAGGAATGGAGCTTGGTGTATTCATCAATCTGGACATGGAACATTACGGAATCAAACATCTGACCGTAGAAGTGTTCAAAGAATTAATTAACGAACCTGAATTACGCAACTACAGATTCTTCGGATGCGTGGTGCAAGCGTATTTACGCGATTCATTCCAGGATATCAAAGAGCTGGTGAACTTCGCACGTGAGCGCGGCACCCCGTTTACGATCCGTCTTGTGAAAGGCGCCTACTGGGATTCTGAAACAATCGAAGCTCAGCAAAAAGACTGGCCGGTGCCGGTTTACACAATTAAAGCCGAAAGCGATGCGAACTACGAAGGCTGCGCCACCTACTTACTTGAAAACTACAAACACATCCGCGTGGCACTGGCTTCACATAACGTCAGAAGTTTAGCTGCAGCACTTGTGAAAGCTGAACAGCTGGGCCTTCCAAAAAATGCGTTTGAAATTCAGATGCTTTACGGAATGGCTGAGCCGATTAAAAAAACTTTTGCCGATATGGGATACCGGGTACGTGAATACGCCCCCGTTGGAGAGCTGATTCCGGGAATGGCGTACTTAGTCCGCCGTCTGTTAGAAAACACATCTAATGAATCCTGGCTTCGCGGAAAATTCGCTGAAGATAAAACAACAGCCGAGCTGATGAAAGACCCTTCAGTGGGGCTTACACCGACTTCGCCTGTGATTCCTAAAAAACAAAATTTATTCTACAATGAGCCTCTGCTAGATTTTGCTGTTGAAGAGGTTCGTACAAATACTCTGACCGCTTTAAATAAACTGAAAGCCCAGCTTCCGAAAGTTGTAAAACCGGTCGTTGCGGGACAGGCTCACAGCTTTGCAAAAATTTATAAACGTGTGAATCCGTCAAATACCGCTCAAGTAGTGGCTGAAGTTCACATGGCCGACAACACTCTTGCAGAAACAGCGATGCAATCTGCCCACAAAGCTTATCTCAGCTGGAAGAAAGTCAGCGTAAATGAGCGCGCGAACTTACTGGATAAAGTCGCAGACCTGATGCATGAGAAAAAATACGAATTGATGGCGACACAAATTTTAGAAGTCGGTAAACCTTGGGCTGAGGCCGATGGTGATGTGGCAGAAGCCATCGACTTCTTACGCTTCTATGCCCGTCACATGCGCGAACTGGCCAATCCCTTGCGCGTGGGCCATGCTCCCGGTGAAATCAGTCAGTACATTTACAAGCCCCGCGGCGTTGTGACTGTCATTGCTCCGTGGAACTTCCCTCTGGCAATTTTAACAGGCCAGGTAGCAGCGGCTATCGTAACAGGTAATACCGTTGTCATGAAACCGGCAGAACAAAGCTCGCTGGTGGCGGAAGGTTTATTTCAATTATTAAAACAAGCCGGCATGCCGGATTCAGTTGTTGAGTTCTTACCGGGTTATGGTGAAGAGGTCGGTGATTATCTTGTTAAGCATGCGCTTACAACAACGATTGCATTCACAGGATCAAAAGCCGTGGGCTTACTGATTGCGAAGAATGCGGCCGTTGTTCAACCCGGCCAACAGCACGTCAAACGCTGCATTATTGAAATGGGCGGCAAGAACGCCCTTATCATTGATAACGATGCCGACTTAGACGAAGCCGTGGATGCGGTTCTTTATTCCGCCTTCGGCTTTGCCGGGCAAAAATGTTCTGCCGCTTCACGCGTGATTGTGCTTGAAGACGTATACGAAAAATTCACTCACCGGCTGGTGGATGCCGCAAAATCTTTGCAGATGAACAGCGCCGAAAACCCTTCGGCTTACCTGGGCCCTGTCGTTGATGAAGAAGCGTATTCGCGGCTGATGAATGAAGTTCAGAAAGCAGAACAAAAATATAAAGTTCTTTATAAGAGCCAGACCCCAATGGGCGGTTACTTCGTGCCGATCACTATTTTAGGTGACGTCAAAGGGCATGATGATGTGGCTCAGAACGAATTCTTCGGGCCTGTGATGGCGGTCATTAAAGCTAAAGATTTAGATGAAGCTCTGTCCATTGCGAATTCAACTGAATATGCGTTAACCGGCGGATTATTTTCGCGCTCGCCTGCCAATATTGAAAAAGTAAAATACGAATTAGAAGTCGGAAACATGTACATTAACCGCGGCATTACCGGTGCGATGGTCGACCGTCATCCGTTCGGTGGCTTTAAAATGTCCGGTATCGGTTCTAAAACCGGCGGCCCTGATTATTTAAGGCAGTTCATGGAGCCCATCGTCGTCACTGAAAATACGATGAGACGCGGCTTTGCTCCTGAAGAGTAAATAAAAAAGTCCTGCAACCATTCCGGTGAGAGCTCCCCCGACGTGTGCGGATACCGCAACGTTGGTGGAAACACCGGTTGGCTCCCACCACAAGGTTATAAAATCCGACATCAGAAAAATCGGCAGAATAAAAAACACAGGTAAATAGATTTTACCGTAACCTTCTTTTACCGGGGCCAGCATATAAAACCACGGCATCAGTTTACTGTTATGATAGACAAGCAAAAAGCCCAAAAGCCCGCTGGCCGAAGCGCTGGCGCCAATCACTGACATACCGCCTGAACGATCGATACTTAAAAAGAAAATACCGCCTACAAAGCCTGAGACTAAATAGACACCAACCAGTAACGCCGAGCTGACGGTCTGTTCAAGATAGGCCATGACTAAAAAGATGATAATTAAATTCCCGAACAAATGTAAAAACGAAGCATGAACAAACTGATACGTGACCCACGACCACGGAGACGCTTCAAAGCCGCCAAGACCGAATAAAAATTGCGGAGAAGCTTTATAGGTTTTGTAAAAACGGGTCATCACCGATTTGACTTCTGAGATGGCTATTTGATCCCCTGCAAACGGGAATGTTTCAATGCGGCTCCAGAATTTTTCGTCTTTGATAGCGCGGTAAAAAACAGAATCAACCGTCTCACCGTTTTTTAACTCAATCGGGTCCTGAGTCTGAGTGTACATTTCAAACAGAGATTGCTTAAAAGAATCCTGCTGCATTTTTTCTGCAATTTCGTGGCTGGGCCATGTTTCACCATTAAAGGCCACAATGGCGAAGACAAAAAAATTCAGGAATAACACGATCCATGACATCTTAAAGAAAGGCTTTTCGGTAAAGCTTTTAAAATCACCCGGTACGATCACAGATTCTCCAAGAGTTCCATAATTTTACCGTGACGCTGAGACTTCAGAATTTGCGTTTCAGGTACTTCGGCTTCAGGCTTTACTTTTGTGTATGCTTCAATTTCATTATCAGAAACAGATGCCGGTGCGCGCTGGTTTTCTTCTACGACATCACCTTCAGCCAGCATTTCTAATAACTGGTATTTTCGTACAGGTTTTAAATGATTGTACTGTGCGAGATTTTCAAAATTGGCTTCAGCTTCGTCTGTTTTATCAAGCTTCAACGCGATTTCGTATTTCAGCACATCTGTCAGAAGACCTTCGCTCATAACCGTTTCATCTGTCAGGCTTTGATATAAAGCTTCAAATTGCTGCGACTCAAATGCCTTTGCTATACGGCAACCCAGAGACTTATCTTCTGATTGGCCTTCACAGGCCTGCGTCAGATACTTCGCCTCTTTCTCGTTGTCGTCAGTTGTTAAAGACTTCGCATAATAAGCCATGCTGTAACTGTCATACTTCTGTTTCCACAGCACGAAATCCGCTTCGCGGTTCAAGCACTCATCTGATAACTGGTTAACAAGGTTCAGTGCAACTGCCGCCTCTAAACGTTTTGCGTACTCGAAACTTTCAAGGCCGTCACAGAAGAATTTTTTATCCTGTAACTGCGCAAAGCTGATCGAGCGGTTTACGATATTTTTATAGTTCGTCCACACAAATGTAGAAAAGATAAAAACAAAAAATACGGTAAGCGTTGCCACCAAAGCACGCCAGTATTTAAATTCATGTTCGAACGTAAAAGTAAAAGCTTCGGCTTTTGCCGTCACAACCGAAACATCGGCTACCTGATCATAAAAAGTTCTTCGTCTTTTGTTTGTCAGTACAGACAAAAACGGAATGCCTAGAAAAGCAAAACTGAACCAGAAAAGAATCTGTCTGAAGTAAAGGCGAACCATCGACATTGAATTCACTTCATCAAATTCAAAACGAATTTTCAAAAAGTACTGTCCAGGCGTTGCCCGCCAGATTTCAACGAAAAGCAGCTGAACAAGGCTGAACAGTAACAGAAAAGCCGTTACCATCAGGACATAAAAAAGATCGTTTTCAGGAGCCAGTGGATTGTTCTTCGCAAAGACAAAACCGTTGTTGAACACGAGATAAAGCGCGAACATCACAAACGGCGAAATCACCAGGTAATCAATCACGAATGAAAATACGCGATCGATTATCTTTGCCGGGTGAATGGTTTTTTCGGGAACTTGAATTTGCGAGTAGTTTATATCTTGAAAGACCATGCAAGCTTATCGGTTTTTGAACGCGATAAGCTTATGGAAAACTGAAATTTTTATTACTTAATTTCGATGTTTAAGACTCGACCTTCGGCGGTGCGCTTAACAGATACTGTGCCCATCTGTTTGCCGTTGTTGTCCTGAAGAGTGATATCTTCTGTGGTTCCATCTGCAGATTTAACTGTAGAAAATCCGGTTGAGTTCTTGAAAACCGCACCGTATTTTTTGATCGCTGACTGAACATCCAAAGCGACCGGATCATTACTGTCACGTAAGCTGATTTTCAGAATATTACCATTTACAACTTCTGCGTTGTAACGGCCTTCTAGAGCTTCATATAAAAACTTATCACTGATGCTCGGCTTAGCACCGATTTGAGTTTTTCCTACATTCTGAGAAACAGTCTTAGCTAACTCCTGCTCCCATTTAATTTGCTCAGGTACGTATCTTTCGCCAAAGCTTGCAACCTCACGGTTTTGTTCTTTATTACCGGCGCGCATGATCAGTTCGTTCACTGTCACCGCTCCTGCTGCTACGACCACCAAAGTTAAAATTGTAAGTTTCTTCTGATTCATAACCATAGTGTAACCTAACTTTCGTGTAACATTTGTTGAAAAACGACAGGGCCCGACCGAAGTCGAGCCCCATCCCCTTAAATAAATTTAAGCCGCTGCTCAATTGCAGCGAATCCCACCAAATTAAGCGGCGATTTTACGACGACGCGCTTGTGAAGGGTCAATGTGGTACTGCTTTACTTTTCTATAAAGAGTCGCACGGCCAATACCTAAAGCTTTAGCAGCTTCAGTTAAGTTACCTTTGTATTGGTTAATAGCTGTTTCAATAGCTTTTGCTTCCAGATCTTCCATTTTCTGAACGCGGCCATCGCCAGTATTAGTCGGGAAAGCAACTACATTGTTTGTGTGGTTGTTTTCAACAGATAATGGATTTGTGCCGGTAGATAATGCCGGAATGCCGTTTACTAGTTGCGTGCGGAAAAATGGATTATCTAATCCGTCTCTCCATTGCTGACCGTTGTAAGAATAAAAACTTACATCCTGGCCTTCGCAAGATTTTTTTAATTTCTCAACCACTTCTGGTGTTTCCCCTACTATGTATACGAACGAACGAGCCATACGCCCTCCTGTAAAAATTTAATGAGTCAATGACTCACAATGAATGTATCGGTTTGATAAGTAGAAAGTTTAAGGGTCTTTGAAAAAAAATTATTTATTTGAGACTGTCTCAGCCTGAGACACTAATGGCGAATAGGTTCGACCTAATGAAGAAAGCCCGGACCTAGAGCTGATTTTTCTCTTGCGGGACCTGTATCACACGACCAAAAAGAAAACGGCCTTTCCTAAGAAAAGCCGTTTCATAAAGTCACTCAATGTAAAGGGAAAGCAGATTATCTGCGGCCCGATTTGATTTTGACCTGTAACTTAGAGATTAAGTGTACAGCCATTTTTTCCTGAACCTTGCACATTTTTAATTCGTCACGTCTATAAGAACGTTGTGACGGAGTTAAAGTTCCTGTTTCAAGTTCCATTTCGTAATCCATTTTGCTGGCGCGGATGCCTTCAAGCTCTTTTGATTGTTGCTTGAATAACTTCGTTACACCGCTCACTGGAGCTACTTCGATCCACTCTTCTTTTTGGCGGTACCAAGACACCATACGTAAGAAGCGCGCCTTGTTCTTTGCCAAAGTGAACTTTGGAAAAGTCGTTTCATTTAAATCTAAGATGTTATCAACAGCATCAAAGTCAAAATCGTTTTCTTCTTCGAAGTTGAACCCGCCGGCTTGAAGTTTTTCAAGCTCAATAGCCGCTTCAGCTTCCTCACGCGCTCTTAACGCGTCAGCAGAATCTTCATCTGAATCTAAATCATCAGAGTCAGTGTCCAGCTCTCGGTCGGTTTTTTTGAATTCTTTGTCTTCTTTAACAGTTGATGGACTGACTGAAGTCAGATCTGTATTCTGCATTGTATCCCCCGATATCCCCGTAATGATGATCTTATACCCCATTTCGCTCTATGTCGCAATATGTCAAATAGGAACCCGTTTAAAATAGTGTAAAAAAGGTAAACCCTTATAGTCACAGAGTAATCAAACACCTAACACCTCGGGTTAGAACCCTGTTTCTCTAGTGCAACTTACCTATTTAGAGGTTATGAAAATACTACAAAAGCAAGTTTCTTGAGGGGGATTTAGTGAAACTTTTTGTTCTTGTGATTACCACGCTTTTTCTATCTGTAAACGCACAAGCTGAACCTCAAAATGCGGCCCGTCCCGGGCAAGAAGTTGTTGTTCTGGTTCCTGGCTTTTTTAATACTTTTACACCTGAATACTTCTCTTCTGAAATCGTTGATAGCTTTGAAAAACGCGGTTTTACCGTCTACGTAGCGACCGGTTTAAACCCGATCGGTACAGTTGAAGACAACGGCGAGCGCTTGAGCCGCATGCTCGAGAGAATCGAACAAATTGAAAAGCGCCACGTGAAGTTCAACGTCGTCGCTCACAGTGCCGGCGGTCTTTATACCCTTTACGCCGCTAACAAACAAAAATACGAAATCAATAACCTGATTACCGTAGCGACTCCGTTTAAAGGCGTTGAATTCGTTCAGCGCTGGCTGGATAACTCGATTTTATTCAGAACCCTGACTGAGCTGGCTCACTTAGAAGGCGTTAAGCAGCTGACTCCGCAGGGCGTGGCTAAGTTCATGGAAACGGTTCGAGTATCTCCTAATATGAAGATCACGGCGTTTGCCGGTTCTCAGAAGAAGAGCCTCGATATCTGGAATGCCCGTAACCTTTCTCTTCCGTTTCGTGTAACCAGCTCGTGCATCTCAGGAGACTCTGACGGTATCGTTGGCGTTTCCTCTGCGCTTGGCGTAGGGGCTGTTCGTACGACTGAAAATCAGCAGGCGAACCAACGTTTCAATGCTACTTTCAAAGTGAACCTTGAGCACTGGGAGCAGGTCTTGGACGGATACTCATTCCTTTTCCTGGGAATCAGAAATCCAGGCTACATTGTTGATGAGCAAGAACGCTTTTACAGCGGTATTGCCGATTACCTTCTTACGGTTCTTTAGTCCCAGCCTTGGAACTTCACCGCAAACGCTCTCACCAGCTTTGGATATTTCTTGCAGTCATCACTTTCTTGCGGCTTTTAGCGGCCGCACAGATGGGGCAAACCGTTGATGAAGCCCATTACGTTCTTTACGGAAAGTCACTGGCGTTAAGTTATTTCGATCACCCGCCTCTTGTTGGCTGGGTTCACTTTATCTTTCAAATGCTGCCGTTCAACAGCGTTGTGGCATCGAGAATTCCGTCACTCTTAATTTCTGTTTGGACAAGTCTTCTTATTTACAGGTATCTGCTTGGCAAAAATGTTTCTGAAAGGAATTCGCTTTTATCTGTAGGTATTCTCAATCTGACTCCGCTTTTTAACAGTCTATCGATTGCGCTACTACCTGACACTCTTCTTATGCCGCTGACAGTTCTGATAATTGACCGGACTGAAAAACTTTTACTGAATTCCAATTTTAAAAACTGGCTTCTACTCGGAGCTTATTTAGGCCTCGCAGGTCTTTCTAAGTACACCGCCGTTGTTTACATTCTCAGTCTTATTATCATTTTTATCTTTAAAAAACGCTTCCGTGATTTTTTGCATTTACCTTTATGGACAGGGGTTGTTACCGCGCTTTTTTTGGTTAGCCCTGTGCTCATCTGGAACCTGCAGAATGATTTTGTCAGCTTCAAGTACCAGGGCTCACATGTTTCTTCTTTTGACCGAAACGCCTTTCAGTCTTTTATTTCATCGCTGGGCATTCAGATGTTCAGCTGGGGTATCGGTCCCTTTATTGTGGCCTTATGGCAACACGCCGTGTTCGCCAAAAGTTTTAGAGACCTGCGCACCCGCTTTGTCAGCTTCGTGTTTCTTAGCGTGTTTCTGTTATTTTTTATCTACATCAGCGTTTCAGAGGTGCTGCTGCCGCACTGGATGCTGATTTACTTTGTGATGATGGTACCAGTGGCTTATTCACAGTGGCTTGAAAAGAATTCGCGTCCTGTATGGCTTTGGCTCAGTGTGGGTATTTCCGCATTGCTTTCTCTGGCTTTATTGTTTGAAACAGCCTTTAAGATTTTTCCTGCGAAAGCAACGGCACCGCTGTACGAGGGTATTTACGGCTGGCCTGAAATGATTGATCAAGCCAATGAAGAGTTAAATAAAATCCCCTCAGCAACGAAGGCTCTCGCGGTTATGAACTGGACACTGGGAAGCCGCGCGCTTTTTTACAACAGTGGGCGTTCTGACGTTTTTGTTTTAGATAAACGCTTTGATCAGTTCGATCTTTGGAACCCGAAAAATCCTGAAGGGTATGATTTTATTGTACTCGTAGAAGCCTCGAAAAAAGAAGAGCATCTCCGTTACCTGGAATGCGCGAGCCTCGAACCGGTTGGCGAGAAAATAGCCACAATAAAAGAGGTTCCCGTAAATCACTTTTTATACTATCATTGTGCCAAATTCCTGAGACTTAAAGACTAAAGGACTGGTTCAATGAAAATCGAAACCATGCGTAAAATCGACTATGGAGTCGGCATACCGTTAAGTTTTATACTGACATGCTTAAAATTTCTTTTTCCTTCCCGAAAACTACAGTCTGAAAAACCGAAGCGCGTGTTGTTCATTGAGCTTTCAGAAATGGGAAGCGCCATTCTTGCAGACCCGGCCATGCAAAGAGCCGTTAACAAGCACAAGGCGGAAATCTTTTTTGTTATTTTTAAGAGAAACAAAGCGAGTCTTAATTTTTTAAACTCGGTTCCTGAAAAAAATATTTTCACCGTTGAAGACACATCGCTACTGAGCATTCTAATCGGCACTATTAAGCTGATGCTTTGGTGCCAGAAAAATAAAATTGATGCGTCTATTGACCTGGAGCTTTTTTCTCGTGCTACGGCCCTACTTTCGTTTATTACCCGTGCTCCGCTTAAAGTCGGTTTTCATAATTACCACGGAGAAGGCCTTTACCGCGGGGATTTTTTAAACCGCAAAGTTCAGTACAACGCTCATATTCATATCGCTAAAAACTTTATTGCGCTGGTCGATGCGGCTTTCACAAATGAGCATCAGGTTCCCTATTTAAAACAAACAATCTCGGATGAAGAAATTCAAATCCGCAAAGTGGCTATCAGCGATGCCACTAAAGAAAAGGTCAGCGGCGTAATTAAAGGGCTTTATCCATCATATTCTTCGGGGCAAAAAATATTACTGGTAAATCCGAACGCGAGTGAGTTTTTACCTCAGCGTAAATGGCCGCTGGATAACTACACTCAGTTGATTAAAATTGTTCTTGAAAAGCACCCGGATTATTTAGTGCTGATGACAGGAGCCCCTTCAGAACACGCCGAGATTCAAACTATTGAGGACGCTGTCCGAAGCAATCGCTGTTTTAACTTCGCCGGCAAGGTTGCTTTCAGTGAGCTGACAGCGCTTTACACGCTTTCAAAAGTTTTGATCACGAATGACTCAGGCCCGGGTCACTTTTCAAGCGTTACGAATATAAGATCTTACGTCTTCTTCGGTCCTGAAACGCCATTGTTATACGGGTCTTTAGGGAATTCTTCGGCGCTTTACGCCCACATGGCTTGTTCACCTTGTGTGAGTGCTTACAACCACCGTAAAACACCGTGTACAAATAATATGTGCTTAAAGGTTCTTTCACCTGAATGGGTGTACGAGCAAATCAAACCAAGCTTAAATTAACAAATCAATTCCGAAAATTATTATTTCAGCTCTTGAATGATACCGTCTACAAGAGCCTGATCTGAGTTCAGACACGGAATCATTTTAAAGCTTTTACCGCCGCTCTCGAGGTAATGAGCTTTTAACTCCATACCGATCTCTTCGATTGTTTCAAGACAATCAGCAACGAATGACGGGCACACGACCACCAGTTCTTTATCGGGTGAAGAAGCAAGACCTGTCGTTGCGTCCGTTGTTGACGGCTCCAGCCACTTCGCAAGGCCTACCCGGCTTTGAAACGCGGTTGTTACATTGTACTTTTCAATACCTAGTTTTGCAGTTAAAAGTTCCGTCGTTTGCAGACACTGTTGATAGTAAGAAGTTTTCGAACGCTTTTCCTGACTGAGCGGAATGCCATGATAAGATAACAGTAAGTGTGTGTTGTCCTTAATATGCGATTTAACGGTAGCGGCCAGTGCGTTGATGTACCAGTCTCTATTGTAAAATGGATCTATAATTTTAACCCGCGAAGGACTGACCTTAATTTTCTTCAGCTCTTGCTCTAGCTTTTCGATGGCGCTTCCGACTGTGGCTTGCGCAAATTGCGGGTAAAGCGGCAAAAACACGACAGAACCGGCGTTTTCAAAATTGATTTTTTTTACGGCCGTTCCGATGGATGGCTCTCCGTAGCGCATAGCTGTTATGACCGTCCACGATGATCCCAGCTGCGCCTGCAACTTTTGCCTCAACTGTTCAGTGTAAACGGCTAAAGGCGAACCTTCGGCGGTCCAGATTTTTTTGTATTTTTCTGAAGAGCTGAATTTTCTTCTTGGTACAATTCCGATTTTCACCAGAATGTCATTAAAGGGCCGTGAAAGCTTAATGACATTTTGATCCATCAAAAATTCTCTTAAATAAGCACCGACATCATCAGGCTCCGGTGATTTAGGTGTTCCCAGCTGGTTTAAAATTAAATAGTTCAAGCGATCTCTCTTTCAATTCTTTGACTGAGGCGAATATTGTAATCCAGAATTTTTGCCAGACCGATAACACCCAGATAATTTCCTGTCAGATACAAAGGACTTCTGCTTTCATCAAGCCTTACTCCGCTTATCAAACCTTGTGAGAACGGTGCATTTACAAGAACCTTTTCAAGTTCTTTTCCGTAAAGCGGCAAAGCCTTTTCCCAGCGGCGAATATGATGAGCTACCGGATTTTCTTCGGCACCGGCCATACGCTTACGGTCTATGGCGATAGCACGCAGCAGATTATCATCGGTGCTTTTAACGTCTGAAATAATCCAGGTTTCGCTGTAATCACCCCGCCCCGGGAAAATATCGGAGTTAAATAAGACGCCTAATGCATGAAAATTTTCCGGCGCAGGAAATAAACATCCAAAACCCTGAACTCTTGAGGTGCTCGAAAATTTCAGTGTCACTGTTGCCAGTGGCAACATGGGTACAGAAGACATTTGTTCAGAAACGATTGGCGCGGTTTCTTTCAGTGCATACTTTGCATTTTCAAGCGAGGTTGCAACAACAACAGCTGAATGACTTTTCGTCAGCTCAGCCACTGTTATTCCCACATTTTTATTAATAATGACGCCTCTTTCAGTCAGGTACCGGGCCAGACCGTCGATAATTTCCTGCATGCCTGACTCAGCTGAGATACTGCCATTCAGCGAACCCTTTTTTGAACGCAGTGATTTTTCAAAGAGCGGCTTTAAAATTAAAGAAGCAGACAGAGCGTCTGCTTTAGTTCCATAGACTCCCTGAAATGCGGGGGATATTAAATAATCGCGGATGGCGGGGTTAAAAACGCGTACTGCCCAGGCCGCCAGAGTTTCGTTCGGAAGTGGCTGCAAATTGTTGCTGATTTTAGCTCTTAAAAAACTCAGTGCTCCGCTTAGGAGTTCAGATAACCGTAAAGGTAATTTCTGCGGGTGGTCTCTGTAGATCCAGCGTTTTTTTGAACGAAAACCTGCGGTGACCGGTTTCACTCCTATATCGTTTAATAAGGTCTCTACATTTTCACTGGCTAATAGCGCATTCGCTGCCTGTTCAATCAAGACACCATCAAACTTGGAGCCCAGCATTCCGCCTTCGCGCGCGCCGGCCTCGAAAATCTCGACGGAAATATTTTTTTTGGTTAACGCCCATGCGAGCGTCAACCCTGAGAAGCCGGCACCAAGAATGGCCACCTTCTTTTGCGTCATAACGATTTTGAAAACACCTGTGTGCTCGGTTTTACTTTTTTAAGACGCTCATCGAAAAATAAACACGCATTTCTTAAAAATGGTTTACCCGCATCGGTCAAAATCAACTGATGGTCAGAAATCTTAACGAGGCCGTCTTCCAGCATCTCAGTCAAAAATTCTTTGGCATTATTTTCCTGATCAGACGCCAGCTGCACTGATCCCTGAGTCATAAACTCCAGAATCTGAGCCCGTCTTTTTTTATCTTCTTCAGTTAAAACATGCCCTCTGTGAGTCGGAATCTGATTTTCATCAAGCTTCAGCTGATAGCTGGCCAGAACTTTTTCATTCTGGTGAAAACTATAAAGACTTTCGCTGATACTGCTGACACCAAGGCCCAGTAAAACATTTGTCTTCTGGTCAGTGTAACCCATGAAATTCCGGTGAAGACTTTTATTTTTTAAAGCGATGCTTAATGAATCCGTCGGAAGCGCAAAATGATCCATTCCTACTTCTACATAACCGGCGTTCAAAAGCATTGTGCGTGAAAGTTCGTATAAATCGCGTTTTTGCTTTCCGACAGGAAGATCTTCATCTTTAAACAGGCGTTGCGCCGGTTTAATCCAAGGCACCAGTGCAAAACTGTAAAGTGCAATGCGGTCCGGGCGTAACAGAATGGTTTTTTCTACGCACTCTTTCATGGTCTCAGGCGTTTGCTTAGCCATTCCGTAAATTAGATCGAAGTTCACTGAAGTAAAGCCAAGTTCACGCGCTTCAGTTGTAATCTTTTGAGTGATTTCAAACGGCTGAATGCGGTTAACGAGTCTCTGAACTTCAAAATTGAAATCCTGTACTCCTAAACTGATACGGTTAAACCCCAGCTCTTTTAAAACGATCAATTGCTCGCGCGTGGTTCTGCGCGGGTCAACCTCGATTGAACCTTCAAAATGATCCGCAAGCTTAACGGCATTTATAATGGGTTCAAGCAATCTCTTTAAATTAGCCGGCGACAAGAAGGTTGGCGTTCCCCCGCCCAGATGCAAATGCTTCAAAGGGCGCTGGCGTAGTTCTTCTACCTGATTTAAGTAAAGCTCCCACTCTTTAAGAACCATATTGACGTAAGGCTCTTCGCGGTTGTGATCCTTTGTGATGATGTTATTACATCCGCAAAATGTGCAAAGTGTTTCACAGTAAGGGATATGTAAATACAGCGACCACGAATCCGTAGATTCTTTAAGGCTCAGTTTTAAATGCTGAATCCACTGATCATGGGTAGGCGCCGATTCCCAGTAAGGCACCGTCGGGTAAGACGTATACCGTGGCGCCGGAATGTCATATTTGGCAAAAAGTGAACTCACGATATTACTTTCCTTACCGTTTGAACGAAGTTTCTCACATTTTCTTCAGGAGTTTTCGGCAATACGCCATGGCCTAAACCGCTGACCCAGCCGGCTCTCTCTGCAGGAGTTAATTCTTTGAACGGAGCCAAATAGCCATTCAGCACCTTTGCAAACGAACCTGAATCTAAATGTAAAAGGGACTGGTCAAAGTTACCTTGCGTAAAACCTTTTTGGTGCTTTCTTAACTGCGCAGGTAAATTAAAGCGGTGATCAAAACCCTGTCCGGCCCAATTGATATTTTTAAAAGCTTCCGACTGAAAGTGATCAGCCGTTGTGCCTTTTGAGTAATAACCCAGTTTTCCCGGATAGGCGGCTGCAATCTTAGCTAACTGCGGAACAACTTTTTCAGTATAAAGAGCAGGAGACAATTCGCCGGCTGCCGTGTCGAATAACATGACAACATCAGCGCCGCCTTCAAATTGCATTTTAATATTTTCAATCAGAAACGGCACCATCATCTCGTTAAAAGGAGCCCATAAGTCGTTTAAGTATTTTTTACTTTGGATCAGGGAACCGGCATGGGAGCCTTCAACAGAATAAACGAACAAAGTCCAAGGACCGCCCACGAAACCGATAAG
>JAJFMT010000050.1 GCA_020696855.1 Pseudobdellovibrio sp. | reverse complement strand
CGCTAAACCTACGAAATCTTTTTCGCGTTTTAACAATAACGGGATGGCTTGTTTTTGAATCGGTGTCGGTGTTGTAAAATTCAATTCTTTAAGAGATTTCAAAGTCTCTTTAGAAATATTCCAAGTTTCGAAAATATTTTCTTCAACCACAACTTCTTCTTCGTCTTCATCTGAAGCTTCTAGAGTTGTCACTTCGTCTTCGTCTTCACCTAAAAACTCATCTTCATACTGAGGAGCTTTGGTCGATTTACGACCCGCTTTTCCCGGCATTTCGGAATCAGTAAAGCTGATTTCAGATGATTCGGTGGTAATTTCAGTGGAGATGTTTTCTTGTGTTGATTCAATAGATGAATCGTCCATGCGATTTTGCATTGGCTTGTCCTTAATTGTACGTTGCAACTATCTTTGCGTGTACATGTTATGTGTGTGGCACCCTAGCCCACATAACAATTAAGAAGGCCCTGAGTGCAATTTTACCCAAACAACTGACTATTCAGTTGTAATAAATTAAAACAGACCTCATTAGCTACATGATCTACCGACTAAAGGGAAGCCCTAAGGGCAAAAATTCAGAATAAAAGGGGTAAATCTTCAGAAATACCCGGAAATACTAAATAAATTACCATGTTTTGTACCCAAATTGGGTCCGTTACACAGCTAAAGTAAACGACTAGAGATTTCGTCTGTACTGCCCGCCGACTTCGTACAACGCCTGTGACATCTGGTAAAGAGAGCAGTGTCTTGAAGCGGAAAGTAAAGCTTCGAAGATGTTGTTGCCGTGTAAAGCTGCGAGCTTCAGTTTCTCAATCTCGGCCTGCGCCTGAGATTCGTGAGTTTTTTGAAAGCTTCTGACGTTATTAAGCTGATGGTTTTTTTCTTCCTGAGATGCCCGTGCCAATTCAATTTTCGGCGGCACATAGTCACTAGCCAGTGTTTTCGGATTAATAAAAGTATTCACACCCACGATAGGCAAAGTTCCATCGTGTTTCAGGTGTTCGTAGTACATTGACTCTTCCTGAATTTTTGAACGCTGATACTGAGTTTCCATCGCGCCTAAAACACCGCCGCGTTCATTGATGCGTTTAAATTCTTCAAGCACAGCCTCTTCTACTAAATCCGTCAGCTCTTCGATGAAGTAGCTTCCTTGCGTCGGGTTTTCATTTTTCGTCATCCCGAATTCCCGGTTGATAATCATCTGAATCGCCATCGCACGGCGCACAGATTCTTCCGTCGGAGTCGTGATGGCTTCGTCATATGCATTTGTATGAAGCGAGTTACAGTTATCATATATCGCAAGCAAAGCCTGCAGTGTTGTACGGATATCGTTGAAGTCAATTTCCTGAGCGTGCAGCGAACGACCGGAAGTCTGAATGTGGTACTTTAATTTTTGCGAACGGTCGTTCCCCTTATACAGGTCTTTCATTGCGACAGCCCAGATCCGGCGGGCTACACGCCCCAGCACAGAGTACTCAGGGTCAAGGCCGTTACTGAAAAAGAAAGAAAGGTTCGGAGCGAAGTCATCAACTTTAAGACCGCGCGCCAGGTAATACTCAACAAAAGTAAAGCCGTTAGAAAGAGTAAACGCCAGCTGGCTGATCGGGTTCGCACCGGCTTCAGCAATGTGGTATCCGGAAATACTGACAGAGTAAAAATTCTTTACATTGTTCTTTGTAAAGTACTCTTGAATATCACCCATCATTTTCAGTGCAAAGTTGATCGAGAAGATACAGGTGTTTTGCCCCTGGTCTTCTTTCAGAATGTCGGCCTGAACGGTACCGCGCACCTGCGCGATTGTTTTTTGCGAAACCTCTTTCCATTCAGTTTCAGAAAGTTTGCGGCCCAGCTCTTTCTCGCGTTTTTCAACCTGCTGATCAATAGCCGTATTGAAGTAAAAAGCCAGAATCATCGGCGCAGGGCCATTGATGGTCATACTGACTGATGTATTCGGATCAACCAGATCAAAACCTGAGTAAAGCTTTTTCATGTCATCAAGCGTGCAGATGCTCACGCCTGACTCCCCCACTTTACCGAAGATATCCGGACGCAAATCAGGATCTTGCCCGTATAACGTGACCGAATCAAAAGCGGTTGAAAGCCTATGGGCCTTCTCGCCTTTACATAAATAATGGAAACGTCTGTTCGTTCTCTCTGGCGTGCCTTCGCCGGCGAACATTCGCTTAGGGTCTTCGTCTGCGCGCTTCAAAGGAAACACGCCGGCTGTATAAGGAAATTCACCGGGAACATTTTCAAGTTTCAAAAATTTAAAACGGTCGCCCCAGTCTTTAAACTTCGGCAACACCACTTTTCTGATTTTAGTTCCGCTTAACGATGTGCTTGTCAATTTTTGGCGGATCTCGCGGTCGCGCACTTTAAACACCAGCTCATCACCGGCGTACGATTTTTGTAGCTCGTTCCAGTTTTCAAGAGCTTTTATTTCCTGCTCTTCGAAACCTTTTTTAAACTCACCGGCCTTTTTCTCGATTTGCGAAGGTTCTAAAGATAAGTCTTTTGAAATCTTATGTAACGCCCCGAGCTTCGACGCCTGCTCTGACAAATCTTCAACGCGAGAGCGGTATTTTCTATTTACAGAGACGATTTCTGCCAGATAATTTTGGCGCTCAGACGGAATAATGACATTTTCTTCTGCAGACAAAACGTTGTTTCTCAGGTTCGCGTCTACAGGCGGTATGGATTTCTTTTCTGAAAGCGCATCCGTTAATGAAAAGAACAGCTGATTAACTCCGCCATCATTAAACTGACTGGCCTGAGTTAAAAATACCGGAACTTTTTTATCTAAATCAAAAATTTTACGCGAGCGTTTGTACTGTTTAGTAACATCACGTAAAGCGTCCTGTGCCCCACGGCGGTCGGCTTTGTTAACAGCAACGAAGTCAGCAAAATCAATCATGTCAATTTTTTCAAGCTGTGATTGGGCACCGAAGTCCGAAGTCATCACATACATCGACATATCACTGAGTTCCGCAATCGCCATGTTGCCCTGGCCGATCCCCGACGTTTCAGCGATGATCAAATCAAAATCAAGCTCACGCATGAATTTTAAAATTTCGGGAAGTGTATCCGCAATTTCTTTTCCTGAGCCACGCGACGCCACCGACCGCATGTAAATGTGCGGGCGGGAAAGCGAATTCATACGAATACGGTCACCCAAAAGTGAGCCGCCCGTTTTACGTTTTGATGGGTCAACGCAAACAATTGCCAGCTTTTTGCCGGGATAAAAATTTAAAAACCGCTGAGCCAGCTCATCAATCAAAGAGGATTTGCCGGCACCGCCGGTACCTGTAATTCCAAGCACCAGTGGTTTTTCAGTTTTTCGTGCGAATGAATTCAGGCCGAATTGATCAAGCTTTATATCTTTAATTCCGTTTTCAATCGCCGTTAAGGCCAGACCGATTTCAACAGACGGCACACTGTCATTTTCAAAGATCTGTGATTTAGCGGATTTTTTTTGCGCCTCGATCACGTCAAAGTCACAGGCTTCAATGATCATTCTGATCATACCTTCAAGACCCATTCTTCTGCCGTCGTCAGGATGGAAGATCTGCGCAATACCGTAAGCCTCAAGCTCACGTTTTTCATCGTGAACAATGACGCCGCCACCGCCGCCGAAAATTCTGACGTAACCGGCACCCGCTTTATCCAGAAGATCTTTTAAGTATTTAAAATACTCCATGTGCCCACCCTGATAGGATGAAATACACACGCCTTGTGCGCCTTCTTGCAGCACCGCTTTCACAACATCCTGAACCGAACGGTTGTGGCCCAGGTGAATCACTTCAGCACCCATCTCTTGCAGAATTCTGCGCATGATATTGATGCTGGCATCGTGTCCGTCAAATAAAGAAGCTGCTGTTACAATGCGAATCGGATTCTTGTTAGTCGGGTTTACAGTGGCCATTTAAAAATTATTCTCCCTTAAAAACCGGCTTACGCTTTTCAACGAAAGCTTTAGTTCCTTCTTTCATATCAGCCGAAGTGGCTAACGCACCGAAAATCTGAGCTTCGTTTTCCAGAGCCTGTTCGGTTTCTAAATCAAATGCCTGATTCATCGATTTTTTAGCTTCCGCTACGGCCAGAGGAGAGCGCGATAAAATCAGCTCAAGTTTCTTCATAACGGTGGGAATAAGTTCCGCTTGCGGTACGACGTGATTAACAAGACCCAGCCGCAAAGCTTCCGGAGCATTGATCATCTCGCCTGAATATGTGAGCTCCCGCGCTTTTCTCATTCCGACTGCGCGCGCCAGTCTTACGGTCCCGCCAAAGCCCGGAATCAAACCGAGGCTCACTTCAGGTAAACCGAATTTTGCGTTATCACTTGCGATCATAAAATCACAAGCAAGAGCCAGTTCTAATCCCCCGCCTAACGCAAAACCGTTAACGGCTGCAATCACCGGAATTCTCAAAAGACTGATCTCGTGAAAAATACTTTGACCGCGTTTTGCAAACTGTACGGCCTGGTCTTCATTCATATCGAGCATTTCTTTAATGTCGGCGCCGGCTACAAATGCTTTTTCGCCACTGCCGGTAATCACAAGGGCTTTCGCATCTTCGAAGTTAAGTTCGGTTAAGTAACGAAACGCTTCGGCCATCTCGTTCAGTAAAGACGAGTTTAAAGCATTTAAAGCCTCCGGGCGGTTCAAGGTTAAGAACCAGATTCCGTTTTCTTTGCTTTCTAATTTAATATTCTGATATTCAAATGCCATACATCTTCCTATTTTGCGTAGTTGTAAAAGCCGCGGCCCGTTTTTCTTCCCAGCCAGCCTGCTTCAACATATTTCACTAACAGTGGGCACGGGCGGTATTTGGAATCACCAAGACCTTCATGCAACACATTCATAATCGCAAGGCATGTATCAAGACCGATAAAGTCCGCAAGAGTCAGAGGCCCCATTGGCTGATTGGTTCCAAGCTTCATTGCCTGATCAATACTTTCAACGCTGGCAATGCCCTCATGAAGGGTATAAACCGCTTCATTGATCATCGGCATAAGAACGCGGTTCACGATAAAGCCCGGCATGTCTTTTACAGACTCAACAAAAACCTTACCCAGTTTTTCAGCTAAGGCTTTAGTTGTTTTAAAAGTTTCATCAGAAGTTTGAAGGCCTTTAATACCCTCCACTAACTGCATCAGCGGAACAGGGTTCATAAAATGCATTCCTGCCACTTGCGACGGACGCGAAGTAACAGACGCAATTTTTGTAATAGAAATAGAAGACGTGTTGCTGGTGAGGATCGCGTCTTTCTTAACGATTTCATCAAGTTGCTTAAAAAGGTTCAACTTAAGTTCGATATTTTCTGTCGCTGCTTCAACGACAAAGTCACAGTCAGAAAGATCTTTCAGCTGAGTTGTGGCTTTGATTTTTCCAAGCAACTGCTTTTTTTGATCTTCAGTCATCGTTGCTTTTTTGATGAGGCGGTCGCAGCTTCCGGCAATTGTGCCTAGACCTTTATCCAATGAGCCGCTTGAAATATCAAACATCACAACTTCATATCCGGCCGCAGCTGCAACTTGAGTAATTCCATTTCCCATTTGCCCCGCACCCACAACACCAATTTTTTTAATCGAATTCAGTTCCATAAATCTCCTTAGGAAAACTGCAAAACTTATTAGCATTTAAAAACATCACAATATAGCAAAGAACTAGCCTTGATTGCAGGGAATTCCCCTCTGAGAATAGTCTTAGATGCTATCTGTCATGCTCATCGCTATTTTATTAAACTCTGGAACGGCCGCCGCCGCCATTGAGCCCAACTATTACGTTAAAAAACCCGAGCAAGTGCCTTTTTTTAAGTCGGCGACCAGCCTTTTCCCTTCCGGCTCGACCACTCTTGAGAAGCTGAAAAAGTCTTTAGTTAAGTCTGAAAAAGGCTCGGTTAACAAGTACTACAAGTGGAACAAAATCTATTTCGATGAAGATGAGCTAAAACCTCTTTTCGCCACTCACCTGTCAAAATACGTTATTGATAATCTGACAAACCAGCGACTTAAAGTTTTAAGCGCCAGCGCAAAAACGATTTCCGTTTATAATGAAAAGTACGGGTCTTCTCAAAAGGTAGATTTATCAAGTGTTCACGGCGACGCGTACGACACAGGTCTCGCAATGGCCTTAAAAGACACTTACATTAAAACACGGGCTGAAGACAAAGCTCCGGTGCTCACAACCATTCCGCTCGGCACCGCGTTTGAAGTTGAAAAATTCAACGGCTCTTTTGCTTTGATCCGGTATCAAAGTTACCGCGGCTATGTGAACCTTTCAGAAATCATCACCAAATTTGACTTCGCCTCTTTTGTTTTTGCCAAAGGTGAATGGCAACCGGTCAAGCGCCGCGAGTTCGACCAGGTTATTACTAAATCAAATAAAAAAATCTCAATGAATGACGTTACGGGTCTCATCACTCCCCCGCAAACCGGCATCATCGCCTCCAGCTCACAAAAAATTCCTCTGTGGAGCAAAGTGCAGACGACAAAAACGAATGTGGCCAGCTGGCAGTTAAGCCGCCTAGCTGAGCACGGCTTTGTCTGGTGGAAGCCCAACAAAGAATTCGAACAGGTGTATTACAACCTGGATGAGATTCTCGCGAAAGAAATTTCATTTGTTTCTTTTCACCCGTTTAATCCTTACAAGGGAATCGTATCTGCCGACGGCATTTACGTTACGCAAAACGGAACTCACTGGAAGAAACTCCCCCAATTTGAAGCTTACAACGGCCCGGTACTTTACTTAAACGATCAACTGCTGTTCGTTGGAAACTTCCGAAGCACTGACGGCGGCCAGACGTTTGAAAATTATATTCAGATCGATAAACTGGCTTCTGCTATTGAATTTCAGTACGGGTTTACCCCGAAAAAAATGCAGGTTAAAAAAATTGATTCTGCGACACCGACAAAAATTAAAATTGAAATCGACACCGGCATCCGCAAAATCAAAATGGAAAGCCCGATCTTCACTCAGAACTGGCAAGCTGTTAAAACTTAATTTTTAATGCAAAAGACTAAAGTGTTTGAGCAATGCGTGGCCGCTCGTGCCAGTATTTATCCATACGCTCATAGACAATTTTTTGCAGCTCTTTTCGCTGTTCCTGATTGTAACCGGCGGTCTGCACCGGTTCTAAAATTTTAAGTGTGATCGTATGACGCCAGTTATACGTGTTAAACAGAAAGCTTCCTTTCGGCAAGGCTTCGTAAGCGCCGTTAACAACGACAGGCACCAATGGAACCGCAGCCGACATGGCAAATAAAAACGGCCCCGCTTTGAACGGAAACAAATGATCAGGATTATAGAATCTGCCGCCTTCCGGCGAGAGCGCAAACTGCTCACCGTGTGCAAAGCGGACTTTAGCTTCATCATAGATCTTGATCACTTCTTCGCGGTTATTTCTGGCAATTGGAAGTGTTCTGATCATTCGCATGACTCTTCCGAATACTGGGATTTTGAAAAGCTCGGCTTTGGCTCCGAAACGTAAACCGTCAAGTTCTGCTGCCATTGCGAAAATATCAAAGAAGCTCGCGTGATTGAAAAGAAACAGACATCCTTGCTTCGGAATATTTTCGCGACCTTCAACAACGACTTTCACGCCGCTCATAAAACACGTGATCTTCGCCCACAGCATAACAATTTTGTCATCAAGCCTGGTGTTACCGAAAATAAGATTTGAAACGATGACAACCGATCCCAGTATTAAAACCGTAAACGGAAATACGATTGTCGCCACTAAAGACCGTAAAATAATCAAAGCTTTCATTCCGGAAACAACCTTTTTACCGCTGCAGCGATTTGCCGGCTTTTGTAAGACGAGTGTGCCGACTCTCCTGACTGGATTTTTTTAAATGAGCCTTCGTTCATAATCTGAATTTCAAACGGGAAGAAAAAACTGAACGGCTTTCCGCCGACTCCGTTTTCAACTTTAATCAACTGGCGCGAAATAAATTTTATATACTTAAAATCTTCAGACGAGTACGGGTTTTCTTTACGGAACAATCCTAAAAACGCCGTTTGATTGGCTTCCAGTTTCTTTAACAACAGGCGGTCAATCTTATCAGGAGATAAACGGTGCTCAGGTTTGTGCTTCTGCTCAAGTTTATTAACCACTTCCAGAAACTCTTTTACCGGATACATGTTATTCGATGACTGGTCGGGAATAATCTGCGGAAAGCTGATAAGATTTTCATCTACCAAAAAGCGAATCACCTGAAACGAATCAAAAATCGACTTCGTCACAAAACGAATTCCGATCTTATCGAAAATTTTAACGGCCAAGGCATCGGGTTTCGCTAAAAGTTTAATAACCGTACTGCTTGAAGTTTTAAAAGGCTTTGTCTGAAACTCTAAAAGTTCAATGTCCGGGTGGCCCTCTTTTTTGAATGAATGTAAGAAAAGCTTCCCGCCGTGCCGGACTGAATTTTCAAACGGCATTAAAATCTGCTTTTGAATTTCTTCTGAAAACGAACTGAATAGATCGGTTTCCGCATGAACAAATACATGCATGCAGCGAAGCAATGCGCAAGACCACTTCTGCAGCTCTTTGTTTTCAGTCTGAGAAGCATAAATCAGCAGGTAACGGATGTCTTTCAGGCTTTCACGGCTTTTAAGTTCTTCCGGAAGATCATTAAAATCAATGCGAAGCTTTTCTGACATTAAAACCATGGCTCTTCGGTAGAAGTACCACATCCGCTCTAAATCATCGGGTCTGCTGATCTGGTAACCGTAAGAGCGCAAAAACGATTCAGCCTCTTCCAGGCCATGAATGTTCAGTGATCGCGTATCCAATGCTGAGCCGCCGCCGGCAACAACCGACAACGAGGCAGGATCAAAAAAATAAAAAGAGGAATGTGTTCCCAGCATTCCTCTTGATTAAATTGGCTTTAAGCCTGATTTACAACTAAATATTACTATTGCAAAAATGCACAGCGCTGAATGAAAAGCTGCCCAAGCGTTCCGCTGGCAGGAGTACCGCCCATTACGTTTGTGCTGTTCTGGAAGCGAACTGTACCGCTCAAATTATTAGCACTGATGACGATGTTTTCGAAGCGAATCTCACCGTAGTTGTCTTTGAAGCTGATGAATGAGTTTGTACCGCCTGAAGGATTAATCTGACCTGTGATTGTTGCGCCTCTTGAAGGTGAAAATTCAATTTTAATTTCTTCTGCATTCGGATTCGTGTACTTCTCATTTAACCAGATGCTGTCATAGATTGAAATCATCACGCTTGATTGTGCCTGTACAACGTTACCTGAACCATCTAATTTGATTTTACCTGTAAAGCGAACACCAGTTGAATCGTTCGGGTTATAGCTGACCGTTCCCACATTGTTCGGGTTGATGTTAACTGAAAGTAACGCTTTAATCTGATTATTGAAGTTCATGGCACCGCTTGAAGTATCGTAGATAACTCCTGTGCCTGTAGTCGCTTGGCCCTGACAGTTCGTCAGTGTAGCCACTTGCTCAGCAGAGATGGTTGTAGTCGCTGATTTGACCGACGATTTCTTAGGGTTACAGCCGGCTAAAATAATAAGACCCAACACTAAAGTAAGCTTTTTCATATAAAACTCCTCACATTATTCATATAGGCAAGTTAGGGGCCAGCTTTTTGTATCTTATTGGTACAAAACACTCTCATCTGAGGGCCGCCCCGCCCGCCCGGCGAAATTTGCTCCGCAGGGGTATACGCCTGTCAAAACTATGGACATTTAATATTTGCCCTGCCCCGTACATTCGAGTTTAATAAAAAGCAGATGTTCAAAAAGTATAACGAAATCCTGGTGATCGCACTCTTATCAGCGCTGCTGACGGGACTTATCGTTCTATTTAATTTGAATCTGCGCTCTCCTGAAGGCGATAAATCACAGTTGCAGATCTCGGTAGAGAACTCATCTAACCGGTGGAATGACCTTTTTTACAAGTCTCAAAACCCCCGCCCGCCCTCTGGAGATGTGATCGTGTTAGCTATTGATGAGCCCTCTTTGATTGAGGTGGGCCGCTGGCCTTGGAGCCGCAACACCATCAATAACATCACAAAGCAGCTTCTTTCTTACAATATCAAAACCCTCTCGTACGATATTTTCTTTTCTGAAAGAGAGAATGTAAAATCGGATGATACCTTTGCTAAAACTGTCGAGCAAAATGCAGATAAATTGATTTTCGGAACCTACAGTCAGACAAAACTTTTGAAAGTAAAACCCTATCAGGATTTCTGTCTCACTCAGGCCTTTCTTTATACCGGCGGCGACAGTCTGGTAAAGATCAATCCGTTTTTCGCCGTTATTGACGAAACCAATAAATACGAAGAAATTCCTTTCAACAAATTGTTTACTCCGATCTTCGGCGCCATCGATTCAGAATCTGAAAAAGATTTTCTGGCCCACCATGATGCAAAGAACCTGTCCGCGCTTACGAGCTACCAACTGAACACTTTAAATTATTACAAAAAGCAAAGCGTTTACGACTATTGCGTGGACTGGCTGACTCCTGATGATAAGTATAAATGGGAGTTCAACCCCGCGCTGAAAAAGCTTTATCACTCGCTTTTTAAAACGATTGATGACGATCAGTTAAATAAAGCCCTTGATGATTTTAAAAAAGAAAACATTTACATTCCGATTCCGCAGTATGTGATGTGGCTGCAAAATATTATCACGATTCAAAACTCAGCAAAATACACGGCCAGTCTTGTTTCTCACCCGGATCATGATGGGGTCGTCCGCGGCTACCCTCTAATTCTTCGCACGGGTAACCAGCTTGGAACCAGTTACATTCCTTCACTGGCTTTACAGGCTTACCTGGCTGCCACCGGATTTCAGTCGCAATTTCATATCGAAATTCTGAAAGGCAAAAAGAAGGTTACATCCGCTGAAATTTTTGATGTGACCTCTGGCGACGCCAACGTGTTCATGAACAATGTACCTGTCGATGAAGAAGCAAAACTTCTTATCGATTATTACGGTAAAAAGAATGCGATCACCTATGTTTCAGCGAAAGAGCTGCTGAATGGCTCTGATAAACTTGAGTATTTTGTACGAAACGATTTCGAGAGTGATCAGTTCGCCCTTCAAAAGAAAACCGCCTCTAAAGCCGAGTTCCTTTACGGTAAAAATATAATTTTGGGTGCCACTGCGGTCGGAATTTACGACATCAGAACAACCCCGAATGATATTAATTACCCCGGTCCGGAAATTCACGCCACGGTTCTTTCGAATCTTTTACAGAAAGACTTTTTGCAGTTTGACCCGGACGAAAAATTCTTCGTACCTGTGTTGTTCTTTATTTTTGTTTTTTACAATCTGGTAATTCTTATTAAAACCGGTGCAAGGTTCGGCGTGTTTTACTTTGCATTTACCTTTCTTGCCATTATCGTTTATCAGTACACTAAATTCGAAAGCGGCATCATTTATGCCTCTTCGATGCTATTTGCCGTCCTTTATTCCATCGCTTACTTTCTTACCTTCATTTACAAATATTTCTTCCAGGCAAGACGTTCAAACGCCATCAAAGCCGCCTTTTCTAAATACGTTTCAAAAGACGTGGTTGAAGAGATTTTAAAGAATGAGTCAGCGATCGAACTGCGTGGTCAAAAGCTTCACATGAGCGTTTTCTTTTCGGATATCCGCGGCTTTACCAGCTTTTCTGAAAATATGGATCCTGTTGAGGTATCGCAGCTTCTGAATCTGTACTTTACCCCGATGTCGGCCATCATTAATGCTCATCAGGGAACAATCGATAAATACATCGGTGATGCGATCATGGCGATGTTCGGAGCTCCCATCAATTACAAAGAGCATGCGGCCCAGGCCTGCTCTGCAGCTTTAGGTTGCGTGGAGGCTCTCAATAAGATCAATGATGACTTCGCAAAGCGGAACTGGCCTCTTATCAGAGCCGGTATCGGTATTAACTCAGGCTATATGAATGCCGGCAATATCGGTTCAGAGACCATCCAAAACTACACGGTTATCGGTGATGCCGTGAACTTGGCTTCAAGAATTCAGGGCCTAAACAAAGAATACGGTACCCAAATTCTGATAACGGAGTTCACTTACGAGCTTGTTAAAGATCAGTTCGAATGCCGTGAGATCGATAAGGTTGAAGTTCGCGGCCGCATTGAACCGATTATGATTTATGAGCTCGTGAGTCTCAAAACGAGACAGTAATTTTTTAAGCAAACGGTTCATTCCGCCTCAGAAAGAACCGAATAGTAAGACATATGAACAACAGCTGGATATTGTACGACCCGACAAAAGAAACTAAAACCGAAACTCTTTCTACGGAAGAAGCTCAGTACATTATTTTACGCCTGAAAACAAAAGCCGTTGAAAACTATCTGATTAAGCGTGAAGACTGGGAACAATGGAAGAAGCTGACAATCTTTCTGGAATCTCCTGAGAGCCCGTTTATGAATACGATTCCACTGGGTGCGCCCGATGAAGATCTTAAAGCCAAACCTGCTGTAAAAGATTTTTCGAGCGTTAAGCTTGCAGACGTTGATATCAAGGATGCCTTTGGCAAACATTCACAGCAGTTTGACGGAGACGAATTCAGTGCTGAGGCCGGCGCTCAAAAAACCGAAGTTAATATCAGCTTTAAAAATCTCAATAAGGCCACAGCGTTTTCTCCCAAGCGTACAATTGATGATGCCTATAAAATTGAATTACTTTTGATTCATCAAAACGGTGAAATGGTCCGTACAGTTGCGCAAGACATTTCATTAACAGGTACATTCTGTGAAAAAATTCTTCCGGGTTCTTTTCATAACTGCATTTTTGATGTTGTTATCATTAACAACGTTATCAACGATGAAGACTACAAACGCCTGACTTTAAAAGGCAAAGTAGTAGTTACCGACACCCGCATATATATTCAGTATGTGAACATCACTGAAGAGCAAAAAAACACTTTGCGTGCAGGTCTTGATTACTATTTACGTGCGGTTAAGAAGTTACAAAAAGAAAACGCTTAATAGCTACTAGAACCCGACGACCAATACGTACTGCAATCCCAGAAAGTAATCGTCATACTTATACACATCAGAATCTGAAGAGTTCACCGTGCCACCCAGACTGTAATTCAGCGTCGAGCTCGGATTCAATGTTTGCGAAACCGTGTACTGAAGACCAACTTTATTGTCTTTTCGAGGAACAGTTTTATCTGGATAGCTCAGATTTTCGTATTCAAGTTCAATTGATGAGTTCGTTTCAGCAAAGCTTGGAAACTGGTAACCCAGAGTGGCTCTTAATTTTTGATAACGGTTATTGATGCCCTCACTCGTTTTAGCAGCAGCGCCGATAGAATAAGTCAGAAGCTCCGTGCGGTCTGAATTCAAAAGCTGGCGTAGTAATACCGTCAACTCACCTCTTGAACCGGTTTGATTGTCTTCTTCGGCTGTATAGTTGTAACCCGTGTCAGATCCACCGACCAGTGCGATGTCCATACTTAAAGTTTGCGTAATATCAAACAGGGTTCTAAGTCTTAAAAACACGGAAGACAAATACAGGTCACGTGTAGTTGTGTTAATAGGCAAGTAGGTCGTGTACGCATTTAAAGAAACGTTGTATTGCATACCCCGGTTATTACCGAAGTAGAACAAAACCGGAAGTGAAACGGCAGCCTGCAAAACGTCTAATGCCTGTAACGTGCTATCCGCTTTAAAGCTCTTATCCAAGGTATACCGGTCAACAACAGCCACCGTAGGTTCAAACACAAAGTTCATTTTATCAATCGGTCTGTAACCGATAGAAACACCATAATTTAAAACATGGCCGTTCAGGCTTTTATCAACCGATGCCGCCGACAAACTTAAAACATTGTTGTGATATTCATAACCGAGGAACATGGCAAAAGTTCCCGGTTTATGACTGTCATAGTAGTCACGAAAGCGGATACTTCTGTCGATCTGATTATCCAGCGTACGGTCCAGCTGCGGGTCATTTGAAACGTCTTGTGAGATTTGAAATGTGTTCAATGATTTCTGATATTGCCCTTGATGGAAGTAAGCAAGACCTAAAAAATAATAGCCCTTGGCAGATGGTGTTCCTGCTGCGTCCATCTTCTTCGAGTACGCATCAAGAGCCACTTCGGCTTCTTTGTAACGCTGAAGTCTTAAAAGCGTCAGACCTTCAATATAAAGCCATTTGGTGGTCATTTGTTTTGCGGCCTTGGTAGCCTGAACCATTAACAAAACTTCTTCATAATTTTTTTGGTTATATTCGTCAAACGCTCTCGCGACGTCTACGACCGGACGATCTTCTTCTTGAGCAAATGCACTTAACGAGATTAAAAGTGCCATGCCTGCGGCTTTCAATAATTTCATCTGTTGCTTACCACGCTGTTCATTCTATTCACGTTCGCCAAGTCCAATCAAGTTAAGGGGATGGAGTAGGTGCCGGAGAAATGATGACATTCACCTTTGTCTTATCCGGCGTTTTAACTTCCGGAACAGGAAGCGCCGGAATTGTAGTTCCGCCGATATTCGGGTCGTCTGCTAACTGCCCGCCTTTGTTATCATCCGGTGCTGCTGTATCCGGAGCCTGGTCTTTTCCTGCAGCCGCACCTTTGCCACCACCGTCTTTTTCTTTTTTATCGCTGGCTACGTTTGTGTCTTTGTTAATAGCATCAAATTCACTCTTAGGAACTTTTGCCGGTTTACTTGGGCTGGAATTTCCTTTTTGTTCTGATTTTTCCTGCTTATTAACCGTTACTTCCGGAGCATCAGTTCCGGCAGGACCGCCTACAGATTTAAAAATAACCTGACCATGAATCGTCAGAACCTCTGTCGTTTTGGTCGCCGGGTCATAACTTGTAATGAACTCAGTTCCACGAACACCGGCAACCGCTGTTGCTGTTCTGATTTCAAATTTACTTGATTTGTTATCGTATTTTTCACCGACATTACTGCGGACTTTACCCTCAATTAAGTTCAACTGAACTTCTTTAGATCCGGCTGCCGTATTGTATTTTTCAATTCTCATTTTTGTATTAGGTAAAATGTTTAAAACATTTCGGTCCGACATGATAATCTTCGCGCGGGAATCCGCATCGGTTACAACCGTTTCACCAACGAAAATTTTTGAACTTACTTTGGCTTCGGCAGGCTGACCTTTATCGTTTACAATCAGAACTTTGCCTTTAACAAGCATGAAAGTTCCGAATTCAGCTGCATAAGAAATAGAAGCGAACAGAAGAAAAAAAGCAAAGAGTTTCATTCAGCCCCCTGAATAAATAGTGTCCCAATACTCCACTTAATTATCAAGGCCGAATCGTATATTCGTTATTAGGTAGGGATTAAGGCTGTTTCAGGGGAAGAGTGTTCTTATTTGATTTAATCAGATACTCCCCGAAGAGAGCCATCAAAACGCCAATGACTATAAAAATGTCGGCTACATTAAACACTCCGGTACGCAGTAACGAAGTGACCTCAATCAGCATAAAATCAATCACATGGCCATCATCATGAAATAAACGGTCCCATAGATTACCGAAACCACCCGCCAGAATAAAGCTGTAGGCATAGAGATTAACCTTCAGATTTTCTTTTTTAATGAGATACCAAAGCATCCCACCTAGACCAAACAGTACAATCAAAGCAAAAATAATGAATCGCGTTTCCCTGGACCACTGGCCACCTAGACCCAGAAAAGCTCCCGGGTTTTCTGCATAGATAAATTGAAAAAGGCCATTCATATACGGAATGGCGCTTTTTCCCATTAAGTTTTGCAGTGCCCAGAATTTTGTAATCTGATCAAAGGCAAAAATAAAAACGATCAAAAAGAAAATGACGATAACCTTATAACGACGAGTCATTTAACTTATTAGCCTTAGTTGTAAAACTTAAGCTGCTTTTCAGCCCTTTCTTTCAGTTTCACAGAAGGACGCAAGCGGTTTGCTTTTCTTTCTGTCGAGTATTTCTCAAGCTGCTTACGGATGTAATCAGCACCAACACTGTCAGCATACTTCAGTAAGCCGCCTCGGAACGGCGGAAAGCCTGTTCCCATGATCATCGCTAAATCCACTTCGTGCGGAGTTTCAACGATTTTATCTGCATCGAGTGCTAAAGCACACTCGTTCACCATCGCGAACACACCGCGCTCAAGACATTCCTGATCGCTGTATGGATTGGTCGGCGCCGGTAAGCCGAGTTCTGAGTAAATAGACTGATCAACTTCAAGCTTTTTGCCGCTGCTGTCATATTTATAAAAACCTAAATTCGTCTTTTGACCTAAGCGGGCTTTATTTTTTTCAAGTTTTTGCATCAGCTCAGGAACTTCAACACGGTCAGGGAAAGCTTTTTTGAAGATATTTAAAACTTTTACGCAAACATCAAGACCTACGCTGTCCATCAATTCAAACGGGCCCATCGGCATACCGAATTGATAAACATAAGCTTTATCAACTTTTTCTACACTCATGCCTTCGGTCAATAAAAAGAAAGCTTCGCCCATGTAAGGCAACAATAAACGGTTCACTAAAAATCCTGCGCCGTCTTTTACAACGACCGGCATTTTACCCATCTTTTTTGCGAGTTCAAAGACAGTTGCAATTGTTTCATCTGATGATTTTTCACCGCGAATAACTTCTACCAATGGCATTTTATGAACCGGACTGAAGAAGTGCATTCCCGCAAAGTACTCAGGGTGAGGATGGCCTTTGGACATTTCAGTTACACTCAATGAAGACGTGTTCGTCACAATGATGGCATCAGGACGCATTTGTGCCGCCGTCTGCCCGATCACTTTTTGCTTGATGCCCATGTCTTCAACGATGGCTTCAACTGTTACATCAATATTTTTAAAGCCGGCAAAATCAAGCCCCGTCGACACCAATGACATCTTCTGGCTGAACTGATAATTGTCGATCACTTTTTTCTTAACTAGCTTACCCCATAGATCACGCGCATGCTTAAGCGCTTTGGCATTCGCATCTAAAGAAATATCTTTCACACGAACATCAATGCCTTTGTCAGCAGCTACGTACGCAATACCGCCACCCATCGTTCCTGCACCCAGAACGCCAAGATGTTTAACCGGCTTACCTTTAACTCCTGAGCTGACGCCCGTTTGTTTTTTTACCATTTCTGTCAGGTAAAAAACGTGAATTAAATTTTTAGAAATATCAGTAACAGCACATTCTGCAAAATGCTCTTTTTCAATTTCAAGAGCGGCCTCGCGGTCTGATTTGTTAGTCGGGTCAACACCATAAGTTTTGCGAATGATTTCAAGTGCCGCCAACGGAGCCGGATAATGGCCTTTCGTAAGCTTTAGAACACCCTGCTTCGCTTTACTGAACACGATTCCTTTAAGGGGCCCTTCCAACAGTTTATTGACTGCACCTTTTGGCTGATAAACTTTGCGGCGCTTTTTACCGCCATCATTGATGATTTTCAGCATCTGCTCTTGCGCAAAATTTTCTAACAGATTCGGATGAACAACATAATCAACTAATCCGATCTTCGCCGCTTTTTTAGCATTCAGCAATTTACCTGCAAGAATCACATCTAAAGATGCCTGCAACCCTACTAAGCGAGGTAAACGGATGCAACCGCCAAAGCCCGGTAAAATAAACTAATTCACAACCGCCACCGGCGCATGCGCCGTTGATCAAAGCCATAGTCGGCATTGGAAGGTCTTCCAGCATGTTCAGGATTTCCTGCCCGCCTTTTACGGCATTCACGACCTGCTCAGTTGTTTTTAACTCTTTAATTTCTTCAATGTCAGCACCGGCAATAAAAATTTTAGGTTTTGCCGATTTGATGACGACCATTCTGTATTGAGATGTTTTCAGTTTTTCGATGTGAGCTTTGAACTCTGACATCACGGGAGTTGAAAGCTTGTTAACTTTTTCGCCCGGTAAATCAAATGTAAGAACAGCCACTTCATGCGTGCCGACTTTTTGTGTTGTTAAATTAACTGCTGACATAAAATTACCCTTCGTTCTCGATGATGATTGATCCACCCTGACCGCCGCCGATACAAAGTGTTGCAAGACCGAACTCTACGTTACGTCTGCGCATTTCTTTCATTAAAGTAATCACAATTCTTGTACCGGTTGCACCTACAGGGTGACCCAATGCAATCGCACCGCCGTTAACGTTCAGGATGTCAGAACGCAGCTCTCCGATTTTACCCGGTAAACCGATTTTTTTGCCGAACTCATCTGAATCAAAGGCTTTCTGGTTCGCCAATACCTGCGCGGCAAAAGCTTCGTTCAGCTCAACTAAGCCGATATCTTTCATTTGTAAATCCGAACGCTTCAACGCCAGTGGAGTTGAATACGCAGGGCCCATTCCCATTCTTTCAGGCTCTAATCCCGCAAAACCGTAACCGCGAATTCGCGCCAGCGGTTTGTAACCGAGGGCTTCCGCTTTTTCACGCGTCATCATCAGCAATACAGCGGCGCCGTCGGTAATCGGGCCGGTTGTTTTATCAAAGAAAGGTTTCAATTTTTGCAAAGCTTCCATTGTCTGATTATCACGTGGACCGATATCTTCTGTGATCACTTCTTTGTAATCAGGAGCCAAGTAAACAGGAACAATCTCTTCCGCCAGTTTCGCTTTTGCGGCTACTGCTTTTTGGTGAGATTTCAATGCGTATTCATCCTGCTCTCTGCGTGAAACACCGAATTCTTTCGCAATCACTTCTGCGGTCATTCCCATGTTGATTCCCACAAAAGGATCCGTCAGGCCTTCGGCAATCGCAATGACAGGTTTGTATTTTGTTTTCGCCAGAGGCGGAGTCGTTACCATTTCTTTAATTTGTGACAAGTCTGCTTTGAACCAGTCCCATAAGGCCTTCGCTCTTGCGCCGCCGGTTTTTGCTGAGCCCAAACGCTCAATAATACCGGTGATCGCCGTAGGCATTAACAAAGGCATTTGTGACATGCTCTCTGTTCCGCCCGCAACAACAGCATCCATCGTTCCCGATTTGATGCGTTCAAAGCCTGAAGTAATACTTTCCAGAGCAGAAGCGCAGTTTCTGTGAACAGTCACTGCAGACGTTTGAATCGGAAATCCTGAATTCAGCGCAACGACACGCGAAATATTCACAGCATCTGCCGGAGAACCTGTGTTTCCGATAATCACTTCATCAACGACATTTACATCTAAATTTAATTTTGCAACCAACTCTTTTAAAGCGGTTTGGCCTAATTGTGCCGCATGCACGGTTTTTAATTTTGTACCCGATTTTGCAAAGGGCGTACGCAAACCTTCAACAATCACAACATCGCGCGCAGTCTTCTGTAATGAACTCATAGGAACTCCTCTGTAAATTCAACTCCATATTTAACAACGAAAAGAGCGCGCTGGCAATTGACGCTAGTTAGCATAGTGAGGGAGAAAAATGATAATGAAATTGTGCTTTTGAAAACTCAGCCATAGAATAAAAACTCTACAGACTAGACGAGGTAAACCTAGTGAGCATTACAGATAAAACAGTCGAGAAAAACAGCACTGAAAATATCAATTTTGAAAAAGAAGCCCTCGAATTCCACTCAAAAGGCCGTCCCGGAAAAATCGAAGTCGTTTCCACCAAAGATTGCAATACAGAAAAGGCACTTTCACTCGCCTATTCGCCCGGCGTTGCGGCGCCATGCAAAGTGATCGCAAAACATCCTGAAAAAGTTTTTGATTACACCAGTAAAGGAAATTTAGTTGCGGTCATCTCAGACGGAACGGCTGTCTTAGGTCTAGGGAATATTGGCCCACTTGCCTCTAAGCCCGTTATGGAAGGAAAAGGCATTTTATTTAAAAATTTCGCCGGCATCGATGTTTTCGATATCGAAGTCAAATCTTCTTCTGCGGCAGAATTCATTGCTGCTGTCAGAACACTTGAACCTACTTTCGGCGGCATCAACCTGGAAGACATTAAAGCGCCTGAGTGTTTTGAAATCGAAGAGACTCTCAAAAGAGAAATGAATATTCCTGTGTTTCATGATGACCAGCACGGAACGGCCATTGTCAGCGGGGCCGCCTTACTTAACGCCTGCCAGATCGTCGGCAAAAAATTATCCGATATCAAACTGGTTGTAAATGGTGCCGGCGCATCTGCTATCGCCTGCACGAAAATTTTTGTAAGCCTCGGTGTTAGGAAAGAAAACGTTCTGATGTGTGACTCTTCAGGGGTTATTTATAAAGGCCGCACCAGCGGCATGAATAAATACAAAGAAGAATTTGCCAA
>JAJFMT010000134.1 GCA_020696855.1 Pseudobdellovibrio sp. | reverse complement strand
TCGCAC
The DNA here is from genome assembly GCA_020696855.1 of Pseudobdellovibrio sp. Taxonomy (GTDB): domain Bacteria; phylum Bdellovibrionota; class Bdellovibrionia; order Bdellovibrionales; family Bdellovibrionaceae; genus Pseudobdellovibrio. The sequence goes on along the minus strand of JAJFMT010000134.1, from coordinate 4,972 downwards.
CCAAAAGACTTCAACGAAAAATTAATGCACGTTATGGCTGAACACCAGAACAAAATCTGTGAGTACGTTCACTTGCCGGTACAAAGCGGAAACTCTCGCATTTTGGACCGAATGAACCGAAATTACACCCGCGAAGAATACCTGGCCAAAATTGCGCTGATGAAAAAGTACATTCCGAATCTTGTACTTTCAACCGACATTATCGTGGGTTTCCCGGGTGAAACCGAAGAAGAGTTTCAGGATACTTGCAGTATCGTACAGGAAGTCGGCTATGAAACGATGTTTGCATTTATGTATTCACCTCGCCCGTTCACAAAAGCCGCTTCATTTGAAGACCAGGTACCTGAAGACGTAAAAAATCGCCGCTTAAATCATTTGTTCGAAGTTCAGGAAAAAATGTCTTTTGAAATGGTTAAAAAATACGAAAACCAAACGCTGCAGGTTTTGGTTGAACAGATTAACGAGCAAGGTAAAGCCCAGGGCCGCAGTACACAGAATAAGCTCGTATATTTCTTAGGTAGCGAAAGCCTGATCGGCAAAACTGTTCCGGTGAAAATTACAAAGGCTATGCCGAATGTTCTGCGCGGAGAATTGGTTCAGTAATGAGATCTACAAAAGTAAATTCGCCGGCTAATTTTACCGCTGATATTTTATTCTCAAAGCCGCAGGAAGAGCGTGTTGATTTCGAAGAGAAGGATCTAATTGAGCTTTTTCCGTTCGGATTGTCGCTGACGAATGACTCGACCAGACCGTTTATGATTCTAAAAGACAAGCAACAGGAAGTAAGTCTTCCGGTGGCGCTTAACCAGATCGAAGCCGGCGTGACGCTGACGCAATCATCACAGTCTACTGTTCCGGTTTCACTTCACCGGTTTTCTGAAAGCCTGCTGGAAAGCTTAAATATAAAACTGGAACGCTGTATTTTTGTCGAGATTAAGGGAGTACATCAGTATGTGCGCCTTTATATGTCGGGCCATCCGCAGTATCACAGTATGAAATTCCGCGCAGATGAAGTGATGAGTCTTTGTTTTCATTTAAAAGTTCCTATTTTCGCAACAAAGAACTTCATTAATCGTTCTAAAGTTATGAGTGCCGAGATTGTGGGTCTTGCTGAAGGCATGCAAAATAATCCGTTGTTATTGGCAAAAACTCACAACTACTTAATGTAATTTCGCGTAACTATTTTTAGGGGCAGGCTCTATGTCATTGATCGAAGCTCGCGGTTTAAAACCGACTATTGGAAAAGATGTCTTTATAGCTGATGGTGCAAAAGTCATTGGCGATGTACAAATTGCTGACGGAGCTTCGGTTTGGTTTAACTCGACCTTGAGGGGCGACGTTATGCCAATCACAATCGGAAGAGAAACAAACGTTCAGGATGGAAGCGTTCTGCACGGGACTTATGGAAAGCATGCTTGTGTCGTAGGCGACCGGGTTACTATCGGTCACAATGTTATTCTCCATGGCTGCAAAATAGGCAATAGTTGTTTAATCGGAATGGGGTCAGTGGTTATGGACGGCGCCGTCATCGGTGACCGCTGCGTCGTCGGGGCCGGAAGTCTTGTTACTGAAGGAAAATCCTTCCCGGCCGGTTCGCTGATCGTTGGCCGTCCGGCGGTTGCAAAGCGTCCATTAAACGAAGCCGAGCTTAAATTTTTGGAGCAGTCAGCCGACAATTATCTTCTCTATAAAACCTGGTACAAATAGCCAGATTTAGGTTACAATTTTATCCAAAACTTAGAGGGGGTATTGGGTGAATTCTAACTTTGAATTAGCACTTACATTTGACGACATTTTACTGGTTCCTCAATTTTCAGAAATCGTTCCGACAGAAGTTATTCCGCGAACGCATTTTGCTAAAAACATTTATTTAAATTCTCCGATTTTGTCAGCCGCAATGGACACGGTTACCGAAAATAAAATTGCCCGTATCATGGCTCAAAACGGCGGACTGGGGATTATTCATAAGAACATGTCAATTGAACGCCAGGCTTTCGAAGTTGAAAAAGTAAAAAAATACGAAAGCGGCATGATTCAGGACCCGATTACACTTTCACCGGATCATTACGTGAGTGAAGCATTGCAGATCATGAGTAAATATTCTATCAGTGGCGTACCGATTACCGTGCAAGGCAAGCTGGTAGGTATTTTAACTAACCGGGATCTTCGTTTTGAAACTAACACCAATCAGCCGATTAAAAATTTAATGACCAAAGAAAATCTTGTTACCGGCGAGCAAGGAACAACTCTTGAGCAGGCTAAAAAGATTTTGCAAAAGCACAGAATCGAAAAATTACCTATCGTTGATAAAGAAGGTTACCTGCGCGGCCTGATTACCATTAAAGATATCGAAAAATCAGAAAGCTATCCGGGTTCGACAAAAGATGAACGCAGAAGACTGGTTGTCGGTGCTGCTGTCGGCGTTGGCGCGGAATCAGCAGAACGTGTTGATGCTTTACTGGCTGCAGGGGTAGATGTTCTTTGTGTGGACACAGCTCACGGCCATTCTCAGAATGTTTTAAACATGGTGGCACACGCCCGGTCGAAAAGTAAAGATGTTGTGATTGTCGGCGGTAACGTTGTAACCGAAGAAGCGACAGAAGCTTTAATCGCAAAAGGTGCCGACGTTGTTAAAGTCGGCGTTGGTCCCGGAAGTATTTGTACAACCCGTATCGTAGCAGGTGTCGGCGTTCCGCAGATTCACGCCGTTATGAAATGTTCGAAAGTTGCAAAGAAGCACGGAAAAACAATTATCGCCGATGGCGGTATTAAATACTCAGGAGATATCACCAAAGCACTCGCACTGGGCGCTAATACGGTAATGATCGGTAACCTGCTTGCGGGTGCCGATGAATCTCCGGGCGAAACGATTTTATACCAAGGCCGTACATACAAAATGTACCGCGGAATGGGTTCTCTAGGCGCTATGGAGAAGGGTTCAAAAGACCGTTACGGTCAAATGGACACTTACGACATGGATAAACTGGTGCCGGAAGGTATTGAAGGCCGCGTTCCTTACAAAGGAAACGCCAGCGGTATCATTCACCAATTGATTGGCGGTTTAAAATCCGGAATGGGCTATATCGGCGCAAGAAATATTGAAGAGCTTCAGGCAAAGGCGAAGTTTGTTCAAATCACCGGCCAAGGCCTTAAGGAATCGCACGTTCATGACGTGAGTATCACTAAAGAAGCACCTAACTACAGATTGGATTAATTTTGAAGAACGGATTTCTCATTCTTGATTTCGGATCTCAGGTAACGATGCTGATTGCGCGTCGTCTGCGCGAGCTCGGCTATTACACAGAAATCAAAGGCTATAACGAATCGCTGGAAAATATTAAAAAATTTAATCCTGACGGCATCATCTTAAGCGGCGGCCCGAATTCAGTTTACGACAAAAACAGCCCGGAACGAAATGTCAGCGAGCTTCTGTCTGTCGCTCCTGTATTGGGTATCTGTTACGGCATGCAGCTGATCGCGCATCAGATGGGCGGCAAGGTGAGTCCGGGCCATACTCGTGAATACGGTTTAACTGAAGTCAGCTGGAACAATGAAGTACATCATGAACTTGGAATGAGTTGGCCAGTGAAACATAAGATATGGATGAGTCACGGTGACGTTGTTTCTGCGCTCCCTGAAAATTCAAGAGAGCTTTTGAAAACGAAAGACCATATTGCGGGGTTTATATCTAAAAACTATATGGGCTTGCAGTATCACCCTGAAGTCTCTCATTCGGAATACGGCAAGGAATTCTTAAATTTTTTCGCAGACTGGTGTAAGGCAAAACCTTCATGGAAGCATGAGCAGGTTTTAGAAGCTGCAGAAAAATATGTTTTATCTACTGTGGGCCCTCAGGACCATGTGCTTTGCGCATTAAGCGGCGGTGTGGATTCATCGGTTGTAGCCACCTTACTTACAAAAGTTCTGGGCGCTGAGCGAGTTCACTGCGTTTTTGTTAACAATGGTCTACTGCGCTTAAATGAGTTTGAAAATGTTATGGCGGCTTATAAAAAAATCGGCCTTAACGTTATCGGAGTCGATGCCGAAGAAAGATTCTTAACGGCCCTCAGCGGGTTGGCTGATCCTGAACAGAAGCGTAAGGCGATCGGCAAATTGTTTATTGAAGTATTTGATCACAGCATTCAGCACGACCTGGCTCCGTATAAAGATAAAATTAAATTTCTGGCGCAAGGTACGTTGTATCCGGATGTGATTGAAAGTGTTTCGTCAGTAGGCGGAAGCGTAACAATCAAATCTCATCACAACGTGGGCGGCTTGCCTGAAAAAATGAAATTAAAACTGGTCGAACCGGTTCGAAATTTATTCAAAGACGAAGTCCGGCGTCTGGGTGCCGACCTCGGGTTGGCGCAGGAACTGATTTCACGCCATCCTTTCCCTGGCCCGGGATTAGCAATTAGAATTATCGGTGAGATTACAAAAGACAAGCTGAAGATCATGCAAAAAGCTGATGATATTTTTATAAGATCTTTGCGCGAAGACAATCTGTACAATCAGATCTGGCAGGCCTTTTGTGTTTTATTACCGGTGCAAACCGTGGGCGTACAGGGCGACGGCAGAACATACGAAAATGTTCTGGCCTTGCGGGCTGTAACGGAATTAACAGGGTTGTTTACGACGTAACAAGTAAACCGCCTGCCACAATCGAGTGGGAGTAGTTTTTGAGTTTTGTTCATTTACACACGCATTCTGAATATTCACTTCTTGAAGCCGCTTGCCGGGTCAAGGGGATTGCAAAAAAGGCTGCCGAATACAACATGCCGGCGGCCGCATTAACCGATAATGGAAACATGTTCGGCGCGATTGAATTTTATTTTGCCTGTAAAGATAAAAACGTTAAACCGATTATCGGCTTTGATGCCTATATTGCGCCGGGTTCGCGGCATGAAAAAAAGCAGGACCCTAACACTAAATATTCTGAGCTGGCGCTGGGCCCGAGAAGACTGGTTTTATT
>JAJFMT010000133.1 GCA_020696855.1 Pseudobdellovibrio sp. | reverse complement strand
TGAGGGAGACTTTGGTCAAGCAACTGCCCGTAAGAAGTCAGCGCCTCATCCCATTTTTTCTCTTGCTGCAGAGCAAGGGCTGCTGTGAAAAGATCGCTGAAATTTTTTTCGCTGTTTGATTCTTGCGGCATAATGCCAAAGTCTACAAAAAACCTGTCTTCGTTGTCACGAGATAGTGCGCCGATGTAGACTAAATTCGTTTTGTCGCATGAAAAGTGCGCCCGGTTTATCACTGAAGTTGAGGCCGGCCTATCCACTCCACAGAAAGGTTTCTGTATGTTGTCTGTTCTAAAAAACGCAATCACAAAAGTTAATTTGGCTGATGAGCCGCTTGCGGGCCACAAAATCGCAACCGATCCGGTTATTGAAGGTCTTGTTAACGATCTGGCGGATGAAGTTATGGTGATGAACGAAAGCATCGAAGGCATTCGCAAGCCTCAGGCTTCGCTTGCAGAACAAAGTAAAAAATTGATTGATCACATCGGCGTTCTTCGCGGGCGCCCGCTTTACCACAACTACATCGGCACCGGCGCCGGCCGCGGCCCTTTTGTAGAACTTGAAGACGGTAGCGTAAAAATGGATTTGATCAACGGAATCGGAATTCACCTGATGGGTCACAGTAACCCGCGCGTGATGAAAGCCGCTATCCGCGGAGCTCTTTCAGATATCATTATGCAAGGTAATCTTCAGCCGAATATGGAATACGTAAAGCTTGCTGAAAAACTTGTGCAAATCGCTGGAAGAAAAAGCCGCATCAAGCACGCATGGTTTTCAACGTGCGGAACTATGGCGAATGAAAACGCATTAAAAATGGCGCGCCAAAAAAATTCTCCTGCGAAACTTGTTTTTGCAATGAAAAATGCCTTCGCGGGCCGTTCAACAATGATGGCAGAAATTACTGACAACCCTGCGTACAAACAGGGTCTTCCGGAATACAACGAAGTTCTGCGCATTCCGAACTATGATAAAAAAGATCCGCAATCAGCTGAAAAAGCATTGCGTGCCATGAAAGAACAATACGCAAAGAATGAAAAAAATGTTTCATGTTTTTCTTTCGAACCGATGCTGGGCGAAGGCGGCTTCGTGCCGACTCCGCGCGAATTCTACGTGCCAATGCTGGATTTCTGCCAGCAGCACAAAATTGCAGTTTGGGTGGATGAAGTTCAGACCTTTGCCCGCACAGGTGAATTCTTCGCATTTGAAAGTCTGGATATCGGTCAGTATGTCGATATGGTCACGATCGCAAAAACAGTTCAATTGGGCGCTACTCTTTATACTGAAGAGTACAATCCAAAACCGGGTTTAATTGCCGGAACATTTTCTGGCGGATCAACATCAATGGCAACGGGCCTTGAAATGTTAGAGATGCTGGAAGAGGGCTACCTGGGCCCTAACGGCCGTATCGCTCAGATTCACAACCGCTTTGTTGCAGGCTTAAACGCCATCAATGAAGGAACCTGCAAAGGTTTGGTTCGCGATGCCGGCGGTATGGGTTTGATGCTGGCGTTCACGCCATTTGACGGAACAAAAGATCAGGTTGAAGCTTTAATCAAAAAACTTTTCAACAACGGAATGATCGCATTCGGTTGCGGTAAAGACCCGGTGAGAATCCGCTTTTTGGTTCCAGCTGTTATACAGGATCATGAAATTGATTTAGCAGTTCAGATCGTCGAGCAAACTATTTTACAGGGCCTTTAATTTGAATTTTATCGAGGTATGCAGGAAGCTGATTTCCATCGACACCAGTCCTGGAAACAGCACCTTAGAGCTGGCTCACTATCTGGCAACGCTTTCCCGTGAAATGGGGCTTGATGCCGAAGTGATTGAAGAAATGCATAACGGAGTTATGCAGGCGAACATTATTGTGCGCGATCAGCCGCTGCAGCCGGGAGAAAAAGAATTTCTTCTGCAAACTCATTTAGACACTGTTGATCCTGATAATTTTTCACTCTGGAAAAAAAATGATTTCAATCCGTATGAAGCCGTTATTGAAGACGGGCGCATTTACGGGCTTGGCGCAGCCGATGTGAAGCTGGATTTTCTTTGCAAACTTCAGGTGCTAAGTAAATTCAAAGGAAAAATAACAGGTTCAATGCGGCCGGTTCTGATCGGAACCTTCGGTGAAGAAACGGGAATGCACGGAGCATTGAAGCTTATCCGCAAAAATAAAATCAGCGCAAAGTATGCAGTCCTTGGTGAAACCACCAATCTGCAAATCGCCAACGCCTCTAAAGGTTATGCGGTTGTAGAAATTCGCTTGCCGTTCGGCGAAGCTGAAATGAAATACAAAGAATCACGTTTAGAGTCCGAATCCGTTACGACCGAGACAAAAGTTTTTTCAGGCAAATCAGCTCACTCATCGACTCCGCATCTGGGCGACAACGCGGTTCAGAAGCTTTTTGATTTTCTGCAGAAGATGCCTGAGAACATGATTCTGATCGACATGGACGGCGGCACGAGATTCAACATGGTTCCTAATCAGGCCATGATCGAGCTGGAACTTACATCTCATGTGAATGATCTTATTATTTCGAAACTGAATAAAATTTACCGTGTGCTTTTAGATGTTGAAAACGACATGAAGCTTTCACGTAACCCCAGCTTTGAACCCGACCATTCCACATTAAGTATCGGTCTCGTTCGCTGCAACGATCAGATGGTTCGCATCGGAGGGTCTTGCCGTGTTCTTCCGAATATTACCCAGGCGCAGTACGAAGGCTGGATGAATAAGATCCAAAAAGTCTGTGAAGAAGTCGGCGCGCAGTTTCAGATTTTAGACTACAAAAAACCGTTTTATACGGATGAAAAGTCATTGTTGATTAAGACGGCCCAATCGATTTTAGAGCGTATGGGCCTTGACTCGAAGTGTAGAACACTTGCGTCAACAAACGAGGCGAGCCTTTTATCGCGATTGGGAGTCGAATGCATCTGCATTGGCGCCGGAATCCGCGAGGGAAATGTACATACACCGCAGGAGCATGTTAAAATCGAAGACCTTGAAAAAATCACAGCTTTTTACGAGCAATTGGTCGAAAGGTTTTGTTTATGAGTTTTATTATCCGGTCTGTTTCACAAGATGATCTTCAGCAGCTGACAGACCTTGCCAAGCAGTTCAATTTACTGAATTTGCCGGGAGACAAAAAAGTTCTGGCCGAAAAAATTGCGCGCTCTGAAGCCTCATTTGCCGGTCAGCTTCCGAAAGACAAATCTGAATATATTTTTGTAATGGAAGATCTTGAAGAAAAACAAGTAGTCGGAAGTTCTTTGATTATTGCAAAACATGGTAACGAAGAACACCCGCACTGTTATTTTAAAATTTTAAAACGTGATCATTTTTCTCAGGATCTGGGGCTTGGCTTTATTCATCAGGTGCTGCGCTTTCAGTTAGACACTGACGGCCCTACGGAAATCGGCGGTTTACTGGTAGACCGTTCATACAGACGCCGTCCTGAACGACTTGGAAAGCAAATTTCTTTAAGCCGTTTTATCTACATGGGGCTAAACCCTGACCGTTTTGAAAAACGTGTATTGTGTGAACTGACTCCGCCACTGACAGAAGAAGGCAGAAGCGAATTCTGGGAAGCTTTAGGCCGCAGATTCACCGGTCTTCCCTATCAGGAAGCCGATATGCTTTCACAAACGAACAAAGAATTTATTGAATCGCTGTTTCCTGAAGAAGATATTTATTTAAGTTTACTGGATGCGAAAGCACGGCTTGTGCTTGGCCGGGTCGGTGAAGCGACTAAGCCCGCACAGCATCTTTTAGAAAGCATCGGTTTTGAATATTTAGATGAAGTTGATCCTTTTGACGGCGGCCCTCACTACGGCGCCAGAACTGAAGAGATCGGCCCGATTAAGCAAGGTCAAAAAGTTATTCTTGGCGAATTTAAAGATGCCACTTACAAAAATCAGGGCCTTGTCGGGTTCGGGACAAATGACATTCGCTGTATTTTAACCGGCTACGAAGTACGGGACGGAGTTGTTTCAATTCCTGCCAAAAGCCGCGATCTTTTACAGCTTGATTTAAACCACGAAGTTTTTGTTGCACCATTTGAGTACGGGAGAAAGAAATAATGAGCGTCAGACCGGTTTCGTTCGCAGGTGATTTTATTAATGGAAAATTTATTACGACCAGCAAATCTGATGGCCAGATAAAAGACGTAAGCCCTGCAGATTTGACTGATCAAATTATGACTGTGACCTATCAGTTAGATCACGTCGACATGGCCTGTAAGGCTGCGAAGGCTGCTTACTTGCCATGGGCCAAATTAAGTTTAAATGAACGTAAAAATTATATTTTACGTTTACGCGAATTGTTTGTGGCACACGAAGCTGAAATTGCAGAAACGATTGCCCGTGATACCGGTAAAGCATTATGGGATGCCACAACTGAAGCAAAAGCACTTGTCGGTAAAATTGATATCACTTTGAATGAATCACTGAAGCTCGTACAAGAAGAGCATATTCAAAATGCATTGCCACAGGTTGAAGGCGTTATCCGGTACCGCTCGCGCGGGGTTATGGCCGTTGTGGGTCCGTTTAACTTTCCTGCGCATCTGCCGAATGGTCACATCATTCCTGCGCTTGTTACAGGAAACACCATTGTATATAAACCTTCAGAACAAACTCCGGCAGTCGCTCAGCTCTACACACAGCTGATTGAAAAAGCGGGTTTTCCTGAAGGCGTTTTCAATTTAGTTTACGGCGAAGCTGAAACGGGCCGCCGCCTCATTTCGCACGAACTGGTCGACGGTGTTTTATTCACCGGCTCTTATGAAGTGGGACTTAAAATCAAACAAGAAACTTTAACTCACTACTGGAAAATT
>JAJFMT010000049.1 GCA_020696855.1 Pseudobdellovibrio sp. | reverse complement strand
GAATTTCATCCTGAGTAACCGGCTGTTGAGCGACTGTACTGCTGGCTGCTGAAGTTCCGCTGACAACATTTGTAAATGCCGCTGTTACTGTAGCTGAAGTGTCCGTTGCCGGTGCCAGAGGAGGAACTTCAGCTGTGGCGCTGGCCGAAGGCTCGGTACTATCGTAAGAAGGAATAATGACATTAGCTGAATCGCTTTCAACAACCGGTGGTCGGGTTCCTGCAATGATCAGCACAACTAAAACAACGGCTCCGAACAAAAACATGATAATTTTATTATTCAGGTTTTGCTCTTCCATGTTTTGCTGTTTGATAGATGCAGAGGTTACAGATTTAGTGTGAGTGTAATTTTGCGAAGTCTGGCGCAGCGAAGGCTTAGCCCCTTTAATGCTTTCGCCCGGAGAAGACGGTGGCGGCGGGGGAACTTTCGGCAGAGGGCTTGTTGTTCCCATCTCTTCCTGAAACTGGCGAAGCACAACGTCCGGATTTAATTTTAAAAATTCCGCATAACTGCGAACAAAGCCGCGAACAAAAGTTTTTGCAGGCAACTGCGATCCGTCGCCGGCTTCAATCGCGTTAATAATTTTAACGCTTAATTTAAGTGAAGCCGCAACGTGCTGTACGCTTAAACCCTGAGATAGGCGCTCGCTTTTTAAAAGTTCGCCGGTAATTCTCATGGCGATCCTTTTTTAATGAGTGAAATCATTTTTTCAGCTTTGTCGCGGTTTCTGCCATTCGGAAATAGCGTCACCAGCTCTTCAAATCTTAATAATGCTTTATCGACGAACTGGCCGCGGTAAAGCGCGATAGCAGAATAATAGTGGCCCATATCAGATTCAGCCTGCGAACAGAAAGAAACAGAGCGTTCTAACTGAGCAACAGCAGAAGTCAGGTCTCCGGCTTCTAAAAACGAACGGCCCAGGTAAACCTGGGTTTCACAGTTTTCACGGTCTTTTTCGAGCGCTTTTTTAAGATAATTGATCGCCTTTGCGAAATTATTTTTTTTGAACTCTAAAATACCGTAATTAAGATAAGTCAGCGGATAATTAACATAGGTCAGATCGTCTAATGCGATCTTCAGCATTTCTTCGGCGCGGTTGTAGCGTCCTGTTTCAATGTACGAACGGGCCAGGTCGTTACGCGCCTGTGTGTAATCGGGGCGAAGCCTTAACGCATTAAGAAAATGTTTTTCTGACAGTTCGTACTTTTCACGCTCGAAGTAAACAGCGCCTAGCGCCGCTTGCACGCCGGCATTTCGCGAATCATCGTTTTCAGCCTGCAACAGTTCTTTTAATGCTGCCGGATAGTTACCGCCTCTCATCAGGCCAAGAGCGAGTTCAAGACGGTTTTGGGCTTTTGAGACTTTTTCGTCGTTAGTAGCGCAAGATGTGAATGCAAATATAGCCAAAGACAAAAAAGCGATCTTTACTGCAGTAAGAAATCCGCGAGATGTGTTTGTACCTTCCGTTTGCATACTAAAAGAGTAGTCACGGGCGTCAGTTCAGTCAACCCTGCATTACTTACTGAGATGAACTAAAGTTTCGAAATGATCAGTCTGCGGAAACATATCAAAAATCTGCAGATATTTGATTTTATACGAGGGATTTTTCTGAAGAATGAGACTCATATCACGGGCTAAATTTGCCGGATGGCAGCTGATATAGACAATGTTAGCAGGATGACGCTTGCATACTGCCGACATCACATCTTCAGAACACCCCGCTCGTGGCGGATCCAGCACAACCAGCTCTTTCGAGAGCTCTCCGCGCTTAACAAAAGATTCACAGTCAGATGTAACAAATGTCAGGCGATTTTGAAGATTCAAACCGGTAAGTTTTTTTACGGCAAATTCAGTCAGTTTCGGGTTCAGCTCCACACTTTCCATCCTGGTGGTGGGTAGCTTTGCCATGATCGGAAATGAAAAGTTACCGGCCCCTGCATATAACTCACTCACAAAAACGGGGTTTATTGCGGAAACCAGGCTCTCGACGGCTTTTACAAGCTTGTTATTAACTGAATTATTTACCTGTGAAAAGGAAAGGCCTTCGCCGTCTTCACCGATTTTATAATATTCAAATTGTTCAAGATGATTGATTCTGAGCTCGTACCGGACGACTTCCGGTGAAGGAGTCAGTTCACTTTTCACACTAGGGATAGAATCTGAAATTCTTTTGTCGGCGATCGGGCAGTGGGAGATATCCACAATTTGATGACTGGATTTCTTAAAATAACCGAGTTTTCCACCTTCAGCTTTCAGTTGAATGCGGTTCCGGTAATGAAAATCGAATTCAGACTTTACTGCCGGTAGTAATTCCCATTTTGCATTGGGGATAAACCTGTTCAAAAGGTCGCGTAAAATCAGCTCTTTCTGCGCAAGCTGCGCAGATTCGGTCATATGCTGAAGGCTGCACCCGCCGCAGCTTTCATAGTATTCGCACGGCGCAGGTCTGCGGCTCTCAGCAGGTTTGATAATTTGTAGAATTTCGCCTTTAAGGTGATTTTTTTCGGCCTTGATGATCTTGATTTTAAGTTTGTCACCGGGCGCGGCCATTGGAACAAAGACAACGAGGGATTTTTCTTTGAAGGTGAGGCGGCCAAGACCATCCCCGCCGACAACTAATTTTTCGATTTCGATGGTGTGTTCAGAATGCAAAAGGGACTCCAGTTCGGAGCCCCTTTTGGTTGTATTAACTTTTAAAATGAGTGGTTTAAAACCGGATTTTTTCACTGATTTTCCACTCTAAGAAACTACATGTTAACTAATTCGTGCTTATCGAAGAAAATAGCTAATTCGCGCTCAGCAGATGCTAAAGAATCAGATCCGTGAACTGCGTTTTCGCCCATTGAATCACCGTGTTTAGCACGGATAGTTCCCGGAGCGGCTTTTTTAGGGTCAGTAGCACCCATGATTTCGCGGTTTTTTAAAACTGCGTTTTCGCCAACAAGGCACATTAACATCACAGGACCTGAAGTCATAAATGATACTAATTCACCGAAAAATGGACGCTCTTTGTGTTCAGCGTAGAATAATTCGCATTTTTCTTTTGATAACAAAGTTAATTTTGCCGCAGCAACTTTTAAACCTTGAGTCTCAAAAGTGTTGATGATGTCGCCCATTGCGTTTTTCTTAACTGCATTTGGCTTGATGATTGAAAATGTACGTTCTCTTCCCATTTGTATCTCCTTAAATGAGGGTTTAATTTTTTTATCTAATTCTTACTTCAGCATCGACTTTAAAGTCGTTCCCATATCAGCCGGAGAGCGTGAAATTTTGCAGCCCGCAGCTTCTAAAGCCGCGAACTTCGCTTCTGCTGTGCCTTTGCCGCCGCTGATGATCGCGCCCGCATGGCCCATGCGTTTTCCTGGGGGAGCAGATGCGCCCGCAATGAAAACCGCAACCGGTTTTTTGAATTCTTTTTTAATGTATTCAGCCGCTTCTTCTTCTGCCGTTCCGCCGATTTCACCGATCATGATAACAGCGTCTGTGTCTTTGTCGGCGTTGAAAAGTTTAAGAACATCGATGAAGTTTGTGCCGTTTACCGGGTCGCCGCCGATACCTACACATGTAGATTGGCCAAGGCCCAAAGCTGTTAACTGACCGACAGCTTCGTAAGTTAAAGTACCAGAGCGTGATAAAACGCCGATACGGCCGGCTTTGTGAATGTGGCCCGGCATAATTCCGATTTTACATTGATCAGGAGTGATCACGCCCGGGCAGTTAGGCCCGATTAAACGTGTGCGTTTACCCTGCATGTATTTTTTTACTTTAACCATGTCTAAAACAGGAATGCCTTCAGTAATACAGATCACTAAATCTAAATCCGCATCCACAGCTTCCATAATAGAGTCAGCAGCAAACGGAGGTGGAACGAAAACCATGGATACGTTACATCCAGTTTTTTCTTTAGCTTCTTTTACCGTGTTAAAAACCGGCATACCCAAATGAGTTGTGCCGCCTTTTCCCGGAGTAACCCCGCCGACCATTTGTGTGCCGTAGGCTTTACATTGTTCAGAGTGAAAAGAGCCTTGCGCGCCTGTTAAACCCTGGCAAATAACTTTTGTATTTTTATCAATTAAAATAGCCATGATTTACCTACTTAATAGCAGCTGTAATTTTTTTAGCTGCGTCTGTTAAATCGTTAGCCGGAATAATATTTAAACCGCTATCTTTTAAGATTTTTTTACCCAATTCTACGTTTGTACCTTCTAAACGAACCACTAAAGGAACTTTTAAGCCCACTTCTTTAGAAGCGGCGATAACGCCTTCTGCAATCACATCACACTTCATGATGCCGCCGAAGATGTTAACTAAGATGCCTTTTACGTTCGGGTCTTTTAGAATAATTTTGAAAGCGTTAGTCACTTTTTCTTTATTTGCGCCGCCGCCCACATCTAAGAAGTTAGCAGGAGATGCGCCATGAAGCTTAATGATATCAAGAGTGGCCATCGCCAAACCTGCTCCGTTTACCAGACAGCCGATATTACCGTCTAATTTAATGAAAGCTAAGTCATATTTTGAAGCTTCGATTTCAGTTGCTTCTTCTTCGCTTAGGTCGCGCATTTCTAAAATAGAAGGCTGACGGTACAAAGAGTTTGAATCGAAATTCATTTTTGCGTCTAAGCAGATAACATCGCCCTCTTTAGTTACAACAAGCGGGTTGATTTCGGCGATTGAACAGTCGCATTTTACGAAAGCTTCATATAAGCCCATCATAAATTTAACGGCTTTGTTAACCACTTCAGGTTTCATACCGATAGCAAAACACAGTTCGCGGGCTTGCCATGCGCCTAATCCTGTAACCGGGTCGATATCAACTTTTTTGATTGCGTCCGGATTGTGTTCAGCCACTTCTTCGATATCCATTCCGCCTTCAGAAGAGGCCATCATCGTTACGTGTGAAGTTGCACGGTCAATCAAGCAAGCCACGTAATATTCTTTTTCAATATTGCAGCCCGCTTCGATAAAAACTTTTTGAACTAATTTACCCTCCGGGCCAGTTTGATGAGTGATCAATGTCATGCCCAGAATTTTTTGCGTTAATTCACGAACCTCATCTAAACTTTTTGCAAGCTTTACACCGCCGCCTTTTCCGCGGCCGCCGGCGTGAATTTGTGCTTTTACAACCCAAAGGTTTCCGCCGATAGTTTTCGCTGCGGTCACTGCTTCATCTGGTGAGTGCGCCACTTGACCTTTCAGCGTCGCAACTCCGAACTTTCTTAAGACCTCTTTAGCCTGATACTCGTGAATATTCATTTATCTTCCTCTGGTGCCAGGCTCCGTTTTCAGATAACCGAAATGGTGCCTGGCTCCACTTCGGTCTTTTTTAAATTGGGTACTATTGAACTGTCTTTAATGTGTCTACAAGCGCGCGAACTGCTGCCACTGATTTTTCAAATTCCGCTTTTTCATCTGCGTTCATTTTGAAATCGATGATTTGTTCCATACCAGCACCGCCAAGTTTAGCTAAAACGCCGACCATTAACTTGTCGTTAACGCCGAATTCGCCGTTTAATTCAACTGCAACCGGTAAAATGCGTTTTTGGTCTTTCAAAATAGCTTCAGCCATTTCAACAGCTCCGCGTGATGGAGCGTAATAAGCAGAGCCGGTTTTTAAGTGTGAACCGATTTCAGCGCCGGCTTGTTTTGTACGGGCTACGATCGCGTTAATTTTTTCCATTGGTAATAAATCGATTAACGGAGTTGTTCCAACTGCAGCGGTACGAACTACCGGCATCATTGCATCACCGTGGTTACCAAGAACCACACCGGTAACGTCTTTAACTGAAACATTTAATTCTTCAGCGATGAAAGCGCGGAAGCGGGCTGAATCTAAAGCTCCACCCATACCTAATACGCGTTCACGTGGGAAGCCAAGTTGTTGCTTAGCATAAACCGCCATAACGTCCATTGGGTTACAAACAACGATAACAATTGAGTTCGGAGCGTTAGCTTTAATACCGGCGCAAACATCTTTTACGATTTTAGCGTTGATACCGACTAATTCATCACGGCTCATGCCCGGCTTACGCGGCATACCCGCAGTTACGATAACAACGTCTGCATCTTTGATGTCAGCGTAGTTAGAAGTACCTTTAATTTTAGTGTCGAAGTTTTCAATTGGAGAAGCCTGGAACAAATCGAGAGTTTTACCGATAGCCGCGCCTTCGTTGATATCAAGAAGTACGACATCGCCCAATTCTTTTTGAGCTGCCCAGTGAGCTGTTGTTGAACCTACGAAACCAGCGCCGATAACGGCAATTTTTTTTCTTTTGTGCGCCATAAAATCTCCTTCAGATTAGACTCGAGTTTGAATGTGTTAATAACCGTAATGGTTTATGCTTTTTACTCTCAAAGCTCAAGTCTAGAAGGGTCGTTTTTGAGAGGAAAACCGCTCTGAGTGAAGACTCTAGCGGTGAAGAGCCGGGCCGATAGCAATATCGGGGGCGGGAAGGACGATATTACTCTGAAAATGGTGAAAAAATAAGCTAAGACCTAGGTCATACATCACACCAAAATCTATTTCTTTCTATTCTTAAAAAGTTAAACTGAATAAGAGTACATTACGGCATTGCAACAGGAGTCTTACATCATGAGAAACGTCATCATTGCGCTCGTCAGCTTTGGGCTATTTTGTTCTGCAGCTAACAGTGAAGAGCTTTCCTACCAGTCTTTCTTTTCAAAAAAGCAAAATTTCGATACTGACGGCACAGAACTTTACCGCTCCAACTATCATTTAAAACAAAATAAGAAGTTCGGAATCGGCTTAGCCATGGGCGGGGCGAACGGGGTTTTGGGTATCGAATCCCAGTTCAATCTTGATCCGGGGCTCGCATTGGTTTTAGGAATGGGAACTGGACCTAGCTACGGAACTTTCAACGTGCAGGCGAAATACAGCTTCGAAGCTTTGTATCTTTCACCTTACGTGAAGGGCGGATATTCGAAGTGGTTCAACTCAGGGGCTGTGAAATCAACGGCGACAAGCTCGGATATCTTACGGCAAATTTATTCTGATAAAGATTTGAAAGCCGGAAAGTTCGATGCGAACTTCGTCGTGGCTTCTGTTGGTGCTGAGTACAATCAGCTTGAAGGCGAACTTGCAGGTGTTAATTTTTTCGGTGAAATGACCTTATTAGCGGAGATGCAAAAGGTGAAAGTGGCGCCCTCAGGGGCTATCGGCATAACTTATTTTTACTAATAATTTCAACATGTTATAATGTTTTAAAAAAGGCCGCAGTCGCGGCTTTTTTTATTAATTGTATTCTAGAAATAAAAAACCCTTGGTTTTGAGGCCAAGGGTTCAAAGCGTTTCGCTTTACAAAACTAGCTACTAGTGTTTTTTCTTTTTTGTAGCTTTTTTTGCAGCTTTTTTAGCTTTCTTTACTACTTTTTTAGCTTTTTTCTTAGCCATGTGTTGCTCCTATCGTTTGTGACTTCATTTCTTCCATCACAGTTGTTGTTGTTTCGACTTTTCAGTCTTCCTTAATAAAATTGTTTCTAATTCGACAAGGTTCGTCAACACTTTTTTTTCTTGCATGGTTCTTGCGATCAAAACTTTCTGAATTGGAGGTCCGTGTGTTCACGCAACTCTTACTTTCGTTGTTCGGAATCGTTGTTGTTCATCGAATCTTGTCTCTCTTTGAGAAGGATGAAGTGTTTGAAGCTCGAAAACTTCGTTACGCTCACATCTTTCTTCAAATTCCTTTAACGTTTCACCTGATTTTCAAAGATCTAACTGCGTTCAACACTATCTACATCGGCAGTTTTTTCGTTTTATTGATACTTTCGTCTAAAATAATTGAATTTTTCCGCCAAAAAATGTTCGTGAAGTTGCATTTGAGTGTGTTGCAACAACTGATTTTGCAAATTTCAGCGGGTCATTCGCCGAATTTAAGCGTTAAAAACGTTTTCAATGAGTTATCGAGCGCTGAAAAACGAGTTTTCGCGCCATTGAAGTTGATTTTTGAACGCTCAACAACGTTATCGAATGAAAAACTACCGCCAAAAAGCGCTGACGAAAGATTTTTTTACGAAGAATTGGCGCTGATTTTGAATTCGGGCGCACAAATTCGCGAACAGCTTGCAGGATTTCGCCGGTTGTTGTCTCTACAACACAATTTGAGACATAGGTCGAGACAAACATTAGCGCAAAGTAAGGCGCAAGCACTCACTTGCGGAGTGCTTTACATAATTATTTTGGCGCTTTCGGTGAATTATTTGGGTTTTGAAGTGCGTTCATTTGCGTTTTTAGTTTCGGTCGCCATGCAATTGGCCGGAATTTGCACCGTGTTCAGCTTAGGGCGAAAGATTTCATGGAAAACATAGCTCCAAACCTTATTCTTCTTTGGGATGTTCTGTGGGCGCTGGAGCGCGGACTGCCGGTTACAAACGGAATTCAAAACTATTTAAGACGTAGCGTATTAAAAAATAAAAAAAACAGCTTTAAGGATCAGATTGAGATGTGGTGGATGGCCCGTTTAGGCAGATCTCATCGGCCCGAGCCCGCAAAAAGTTTCGATAAAAGCAAAATGAGCGCTACCAGCCGTCAACTTTTATTAACAATAGAGCTTGGGCTGCAAGGTGAAAGTATTTTGGCGCAGCTTAAAGCCTTAGAAACCGAAATGCTCCAGGGCTGCGATGAAGAAATACAAATGTTTGCGGCGTATCTACCACTGAAGATGATGCTTCCGCTGTTCGGACTTATCTTTCCGTCGTTCTTTATTCTGCTTGTGGTTCCGCTTCTCAGAATGTTGCAGTTTTGAAGATTTATATTGAGAATTGAACCCGCATTCGTTATTTTTAAGACACACCACCAAGGAGGGCCGTTAATGTCTGTTATTCAGAATTCAAGTCAAGATTTACAGGTTTTGGTTAAAGAACTTTCAAAAAACAATCCTGATTCGAAACTGATTAAGACTAAGACAGACGTTTTGGGCATTCCTTACAGCTCAGATTTAATCATTCTCATGTCTGAGGTTTTGGTGTATCTATCCAAAAGCGAGACAAAAAAGCCTCGCCTTAAAGAAAAGCCTGCATGAACTTAAAAATCTATTCAAATATTCTGGAAACCATCGGCAATACGCCTATGGTAAAGATCAACCACGTCGTTAAACCGACAATTCATGAGTATTACGCTAAAATCGAATACTTTAATCCGGCCGGATCAGTAAAAGACCGCATCGGATTAGCGATGATCGAAGCTGCTGAAAAGCGCGGGCAGGTAAAGCCCGGCGGAACAATCGTTGAGGCCACTGCCGGAAACACCGGTTTGGGCCTTGCAATGGCTGCAGCTGTTAAAGGATATAAGTGTATTTTCGTACTTCCTGAAAAAATGTCAGAAGAAAAACGTGCGATGTTACGTGCATACGGTGCGCGCGTTGTTATAACTCCAATGGGTGTAGAGCCGGATGATCCGCGAAGTCACTATTCGGTCGCTAAAAAAATCGCCGAAATGACTCCGAACAGTCTTTACACCAGTCAGTTTCATAATCCGGACAATTACGACATACACTATCAAGTGACGGGGCCTGAGATCTGGAAGCAGATGAACGGCGATGTGGATGCATTTGTTGCCGGGGTCGGAACGGGCGGAACGCTTTCAGGCGTAGGTAAATATTTAAAAGACCAAAACCCGAACGCAAAGATCATTTGCGCAGACCCTGTCGGAAGCATCATTAAAGATTTGTACTATCACGGAAAAGTAATTGAGAAGCCGCAGCCGTGGAAGGTTGAAGGCGTCGGGGAAGACATGCTCCCTGATTTCAAAGATCGTGGTTATTATGCCGGATTCCGGCAAAGCTTACCTTTCTAAGGCATTTAATGATCAATGGCTGGAAGCCAACGGCTTTATTACAAAAGAACAGCTAAATTCAGCATTTAATATTGAAATCAGATCCGAAGAAGAATTAAAACGTTACCAGTAGAAAGTGCCTGGCACTTTTCTATTCCGATAGTCGGAACAAATGTGTGCTGAAAACCACTTAGGTTTGAAGTGAATTTAAATAATTGAGCTGAACTTTGAAAAGCAACGGAACTCACTTTTCAAAAGTGCCAGCTACTACGGAGGTTGTGTGTCATTTTCGTCTCGTTCGCTTAAAGAAAAAATTCTCGTTCGCTTAAAGAAAAAATGAAATTTGCTACTCGCGCTATTCATGCCGGGCAAGAGCCTGATCCGACAACCGGCGCGATCATGACCCCGGTTTATTTAACTTCAACTTATGTTCAGGAATCCCCCGGAGTTCATAAAGGCTGGGAGTATGCCCGAAGCCAAAACCCAACCCGCAGTGCTTATGAAAATTTAATGGCGAATCTTGAAAGCGGAAAATACGGGTTTGCTTATGCTTCCGGTTGCGCGGCGATGACGACTGTTCTGCATTTATTAAAAGCAGGCGATCACGTGATCGCCATGGATGACATGTACGGCGGCACTTTCAGATTGTTTGATAAAGTTTTGCGTCACGACGGTATGGAGTTTTCTTACACGGATTTAACTGTTGTCGAAAATTTTACGAAAGCTATTAAGCCGAATACTAAAATGGTTTGGCTTGAAACTCCGACGAACCCGACATTGAAGCTTGTTGATATTGCAGCTATTGCTAAAATTGCTAAGCAGAAAAACATTTTAGTGGCCGTTGATAACACATTTATGTCGCCGTACTTTCAAAGACCGTTAGAGCTGGGGGCAGATATCGTTGTGCATTCAGCTACAAAATATATCGGTGGCCACAGCGATATGATCAGCGGTGTTGCAGTTGTGAATGATGCGGCGATTGCTGAACGGCTGAAATTTTTAAGTAAATCTATTGGCGGCATTCAAGGCCCGTTTGATTCATACCTGGCTGTAAGAAGCCTGAAAACTCTTCCGCTTCGTATGAAGGCGCATGCCGAAAACGCGATGAAGATCGCCGAATATTTAGAAAAACAGCCCCTGGTAGAAAAAGTTTTGTACCCGGGCTTGAAATCTCATCCTCAGCATGAACTAGCGAAGCAACAGATGACCGGTTTTGGCGGAATGATTACGTTTTTTATCAAAGGCGGAATCGACGCTTCAAGAAAGTTTCTGGAATCAGTTCAGGTTTTCGCCCTGGCAGAATCTCTGGGGGGAGTAGAATCGCTTGTCGACCACCCGGCAATTATGACTCACGCGTCAGTGCCTGCAGATCAAAGAGCGGCGCTTGGGATTGATGATTCATTAATCCGGTTGTCAGTCGGCGTTGAAGATATCGATGACTTGCTTGCGGATTTAAAACAAGCTTTCGAAAAAGTTCAGAAGTAATTTATTTTTAGAATTCAGATTCGTTACGAATCAACGTCTCTCGCGCGGATGGCCGAAATCAAAGATTTTGGTTCCATCCGGTTTGCCCAAACTGATAACGCTGTTTTTGTCGTTTAAATTAACTCCCAGATTTGTAAGCAACTGCCTCGCCTCAAGGGTGGAAGCTGCATATTCAAAAGAGTCCTCGTATTGTCCGGTTTCACAAGCCTTGGAAAATTTCGGGAGTACACGATGCGAAGAAAGTGAAAATAGAGATGCGTCCGGCCGAAAGCGGTTAGTGTCTATCCAGCTAGGTTGGCTAACGATCGCAAGTTCGTTGATTTGATAAATTTCTTCATAAAAACGCACGCTGCAAGTGCCGGTGCTAACGGGCACCTGGCAAATTCTTGCTGTGATAGCGGATTTCGAAGCATCCGTTAGTTTTGTATTTAAGAGAATGGCAAAATCACCATCCATCATCACGCCGTTTTCAGCACGATAATTCATGAGCATCAGCTTTCTTAAATCTATGCAGGCCTCTGGCTGAGTTTCTGTTAAGGCTGTTGCGGCTTGAGTGGTTACATGATCGGGTTCGATGTATCCATTCAGCATTTCATTCGCATTATGAACGTTAACTTTATAATAGTAGAGATAATTTGCTTCGGATTGCGCAAACAAGGATTGTGAAAACAGAGAAATCATCAAACTTATGAGTGCGATCGAAATCGTTTTTACCATGTGCCCCTTTGTGCTAATTTGAGACAGTCGAATCAGCGTGGTAAATACCTGATTGCAGAACCGTGGCCATGGTTAAAATCTATATATTGAAGTTCAGAGAAAATCTTCGGGCTAATTTGAGACGGCTGTTTAAGGACACTAAGCAGCCGTCAAAGATGTAACAGTGACTTATAAAATTGCCCACAATGTAAGCTAAATTGAAATCTCGCTGCCTTTTCCTTCGCTTAGGGCCCGGATTTCATCGTTTCATTTGACTAAAGTGGCCCTAATCGTTAGTTTTCAAGTTCGTTTTTAACGGCACGGCTTGGTAGCTCAGTTGGTAGAGCAGAGGACTGAAAATCCTTGTGTCGGCGGTTCAATTCCGTCTCAAGCCACCATTCTTTTCGCGTCGCAGTTCCAAATAGCCAATTGATTTTATATCTAAACTATATCACTTTAGTCTAATACCTTCTTCGTTAAGGGTAATTTCTGGATCTTACTTTTAAATAATTGTTAACTGAAGACATGAAAAAACTCAGTTTGTTTGTCATCTTTGCCTTGTTATCGTCTTGCTTGTCACCCGCATTAAAAAGAGATCCACCTAACATTTATTATCAAATAGATAAAGTGGATCACCTTCTTTTGACGAATTCCCAGATGTTTATTCAGCGGCCGCTAATTCATGACGATAAAACTAACTCCAATGAAATTACTTTCCGTCTTATGTACCGTAAAACTGATGGACCGGTTACTCAGGTGGATACTCAGAAAAGCGAATTCAAATTTAATGGCTCAATCAAATCCCCTGATTGTCAAAACATCCAGTTAGGCGACAGCGGTAAGATTGAATGTAAAATTATCTTAAGCCCGGAAGAAGTTCTTAAGCTCGGAAAAAGTGACCTCATAGGAGAGCTTGCAATCCCATTGGCAGGAGGGGCTAAATGGATAACGTCCTCAATCTTCATTCGCAATGAGGACTTAAAATGAAAATATTGAAACTCTTAGTTTTTGTTCTGATTTTTTCTGCAAAGAGTTTTGCAAGTTCGGCCGGTGATGCTGCTGTTGGAGTCGCAACTTCTATTGGAATCGGTGCCGCACTATCAAGTACGGCTGCTTCAGGACTTTACCCTGGTGAAGCGGAATACTGGCTGGACCCACAACTTAAAACAACCTCTAAGCTGACAGAGCAATGTGGAATGCTTTTAGAGTCAAAGGTTTATCAAAACGGCCCGTGGGCCATGATTCTTGTTATTGGGAGAAATAACTCAGGTCAAAATATTTTACTTAAGAGCAACACGGCCACAGTTAAATATGATAACTCAACAACAAGGTACTTTGACTTGGATTTGCACGCACCCACGGTAGTCAATGACGGAGTCTATCTATATTTGCCTTACAAAATTCATCAGAAATCAGACTTCAACGGTGCTCAACTGATGGAAATGAGTATTCCCACTATATCAGTCGGAAAAGCCTGTGATGTAAAAATTAACTACGTGAAAAATCCTGAATATAAAGATGCGGAACTCTACTATAATGAGACTTTCACAACAGGTATTCACATAGGTTCTCATTCGTTGTCAGGCTCCTTAAAGGATTTAACCGAAAACGGGATCGGTTATACATTTAAACTGGATCTCAGTGTGTTCGGAAGTTCCCGGCACGGAATGTATTTGGAATTAATTTCAAGCTCAACAGAAGAAGCAAGTTCTTTCAAATCGGCAAATCCAACTATAGATGGAGACCAGTGGTCTCATACTATGACTGGAATAGGTTATCAGCACCGAAAAGATATTAACAATCAAAGTAACATGTACCTCAGGGTGGGGTCGCATTTAGGTACAATGAGATACGGTAAATATTCATCCGGTCCGTCGGTTTCATCGTCGTATGTAGGCCTCAGTGGAGAATTCAGATTCAATGCTCAATTCGCGAATATCGAACGGGGACTTTGGGGTGGAAAGTATTTTTACCATTTTGGTGCCGATGTTCATTATGTTCCAAGAATTGAGTTCGGAGGCATAGATTACAGCGGGACTAGTCAAATTATCTTATTGGGCGTAAGCGTCGGAATGTAGTTGCCCTGCATGCAACGTGAATCTACAGATTCATCTTTAAAACAGGTTTCGCCGGTGGCTTTTGGTTTTTTGTTTGAAAGAAGACCAAGCCTTGAACAGTTTCTTTTGGCTGCAGAACTTTAGGTTCCAGAATTAGGCTTCCGTAGTCAATTTTTGTAATGATAGTCGTACCTTTTAACTCGTAAAGTTCTGTGCTGGATCCGCCGCTGTTAAAGGCCCCTTCGGAGATATGGCCGGGCAGATTGCTTCTTGCGGCCACCATCGCAGCGATAACAGCCGTCATGAGAATTATCACAGCTCCAACATTAATTACATTTGAGGCGGCATTCGCTGTACTGAACTTTGTAATTCGGTCCGGCAATTCGCTCTTGTTAATCGAAGAGTGATTCACGCCGTTATCGACGAGCGAAAATTGCTGCGGGTTAAATTGCATTGGATTCCCGCCCGCATTATGAACTTTAATAAAAACAGGAACGATGCCGTGGCCGAGAAGTTCCAGTAATACTTCATTGTCTGTGTTTGACGGACGGTAAAGTATGTCGAGGTTTTTCAGGGCATTAACGAATTGGCCGGTCATGACTCCGTTGAAAAAATCTTCCAAGGGAAGCTTTGACGTTGTGTATATCTGCTCTGAGTACTGCAGCGATCCGGTTGATTTTTCAGGAAGAGAGCTTGCATCAATTCTATTTATATTGAGAGTGTGATTTTCGCGAAGAGGTTTCGAAACACAGGAAGTAGTGAGTGAAAAGATGAAAGCCACAAAAATTTTAAGCCACTTATTCATAGGCTTCCTTTCGAACCGCACCTAATCCTTCTCGAAAAGATGACTGTAGTCCTGCTTGTTTTTCTCTGGTTGTTCTTCTTTTAATAAGACGTAATTTTCTAATACCAGGATGTCCATGTTACAGCCCATGAAGCAGCGGTACGCGTCTTCGGGCGAACAGACAATAGGTTCGCTGCGGATGTTGAAGCTGGTGTTTATAAGAACAGGAACTCCTGTGTCGGATTCGAATCTTTGAATGAGAGAATATAATTTCGGATTTGAATTCTTACTCACCGTCTGAATTCTTGCTGAATAATCGATGTGAGTTACTGCCGGAATTTCAGAACGCTTTTCGTTCAGTTTTGAAAGTCCGGAAAGTTCCTTCATATTGTTTTCGGTGCGTTTGTTTTTTTGAACCGGCGCCACCATCAGCATGTACGGTGAGGACTTTTCATAATTAAACCAGTCATTCACCTTTTCTTCCAGCACGACAGGAGCAAAAGGCCTGAAAGACTCACGGAATTTTGTTTTTAAATTTAAAACCTTTTGCATTTTTTCACTGCGCGCGTCTGCCAGAATAGAGCGGTTACCCAATGCGCGGGGACCAAATTCCATACGGCCCTGAAACCAGCCAACAATGGCTTCTTTTTGAAGGGCAGCGCTTGTAAACTCAATAAGCTCTTCATCAGACATTTTTGTAAAAATAGCGCCTTTTGATTTTAACAACTCTTCAATTTCATCATCTTTATAGCTGGGGCCAAGGTAAGCGCCTTGCATTGCATCCGGCAGCTCAATCCTTCTTTCGTTTTTCAAGTGCATATAATGCGCGGCTAGTGCGGCTCCCAGCGAACCGCCGGCATCTCCCGCTGCTGGCTGAATCCAGATGTTTTCAAATAGGCCGAGCTTTTCAATTTTGCCGTTCGCTACGCAGTTAAGCGCCACACCACCGGCCAGACATAAATTTTTAGTGTTATATTTCTTTTTCAGGAAAAAACAGATTTTTAAAACAATGTCTTCCAGGACACTTTGCACAGAAGCCGCAATATCCATATGAACCTGTTCTAGGGTGTCATCAGGAGAGCGATACTTACCGTTGAAAAGCTCGTCAAATTTCTTATTCGTCATCGTTAAACCGGTGGCGAAGTCAAAATACTTCATGTTTAAACGAAAGCTGCCATCCGGTTTAATATCTATCAGGTGCGTTCGGATCAGCTCTGCATAAAGCGGGCGGCCATAAGGGGCAAGGCCCATCAGTTTATATTCACCTGAATTAACTTTAAAGCCGCAGTAATAGGTAAAAGCCGAATACAAAAGCCCCAAGCTGTGAGGGAATGCCATTTCGTGAAGTTTCGTGAGCTCATTGCCTTTTCCTGCGTAGATTGCAGTGGTGTCCCATTCGCCAACGCCATCTAAAGTCAGAACATGTGCTTCTTCAAACGGGGATGCAAAAAACGCACTGGCCGCATGACTTAAGTGATGGGTAGAGAAAAGAATTTTCTGAGTCTGCTCTTTAGTAAAACCTAACTCCTTCAGTTCGTCGCCTAAAAGTTTTTTCTGAAAAAGTTTTTCATTCAGCCATAAAGGCATGGCGCGCGCGAAAGAAATAAAGCCCTTCGGTGTAAAGGCCAAATAAGTTTCCAGAAGTCTTTCGAACTTCAAAAAAGGTTTTTCATAAAAAATAATATGATCCACATCGGCCGCGTTGATTCCCGCGCGTTGCAGGCAAAATTTAATGCTGTTAACCGGAAATGCAGAATCGTGCTTGATACGGGTCAGCCGCTCTTCCTGGCAGGCAGCTACGATTTGGCCATCAATTACCAAAGCGGCGCTGCTGTCATGATAGTAAGAAGCGATACCCAGAATTTTCATTAAAAGATCGAGTAGATAAACGGCGCTGTAGCAGAACCTTTAGAGAAAACGATCAAAAATCCGATCAACAGCATCGCCAGCAGTATTGGCGCCAGCCAGTATTTTTTACGCGTCATCATGAAGCGGCCGAATTCTTTTAAAAATTCCATTTTTTTACCTCTAAAATTGATCTTTCATCGAAGTTGGCGGAGCTAAAGTTGAATCGATCCAGTAAGAATCCGCTTCGGGTTTCAACTTTAAATTTAAAATATCTTTTCTTACCAGTTTTAATAAAAGTCCCACCGGCAAAAAAACCGCGTAAAATAAAAAAGCCAGAATGACCGGCGAGATCACTTTGCCCAGAAGCATTCCGAAGCGCATCCACTGAACATTTGCGCTGTGCAAACGGTGCGGTTCCATCATGGCAACTGCTGTTGTTATTACGCATGCCAGAATCAATACCACACGTACGTAAACCGGGATCAACAGCGTTGAAATTGAAAGCAGAAAAAATACAACCGCAAAAGTGAAACCGAATTTTCGGTCTGAACCTACGACTAGTTTTTCTTTGCGATCGAAAGATTCGTGTGAGCGATTTTTAAAAGCTGAAAGCATTCCTCACTATTTTTGATTGGCCGGTTGAGTCAAGTCAATTGCTGAATGAGCTAAACTACGCCATTCTAGTCCTTATGCTTCTCTCCGAATTTAAAAGCCAATTTAATCAGAATTCATCTTTCATTCATTTCAATAATTCAGGAATGGCGCCGGTGCCGCAAGTGTACGTTGATAAAACACGTGAGTGGTTCAACCGATTCTATTCTGAAGCGGCTTTTGCCGCACCTGAAGGGTGGGAGCAGGTTGAAGTTACGCGCCGTAACCTCGAAAAGTTTACCGGCAGTCAAAGCGGTGAGGTTGCATTCTTTCAGACAACGGCTTCTGCTTTGTCGCAAGCGGCACTTTCTATTCCGTTAAAAGCCGGTGACGAGATTCTGACTTGGGATCAGGAATATCCTTCAAATTTTTATCCGTGGAGAATTGCAGCAGAAAAATCCGGTGCGAAGCTGATTCAGGTCAGCTCTGATGGTTACGAGACTCCTTATCAGGCTTTATTAAACCGCGTGAATGAGAAAACAAAAGTGATCGCGGTTTCGTGGGTACAGTACATGACCGGCGCCGTAACAGACCTGTCAGCCCTTTCTCAGGCCTTAAAAGGCCGTGATATCTGGCTGGTTGCAGATTTAATTCAGGGCATAGGAGTGAGACCTTTTAACTTTGCTGATTCAGGATTTGATATCGTTTGCAGTGGCAGCCACAAATGGATGTGTTCAGGTTTCGGGGCGGGTTTTATGTGTATTAAAAAAAGCCGGATCGAACAACTGGCACCTCGCGAGTATGGTGCCATGACTTACGGAACTCCTGACACGCCGAAAAGTTTCACCAGTCACACCAGATCCACAGCTGACCGTTACGAACCGGGATCAAAAGCCATGGTTGAAATTATTGCAATGAGCGAAACGCTTAAGCTTTTTACTTCTGTTGGAACAGAAAACATTTTTAAAGAATCCTGCCGATTGACGGCCAAATTGCGAACAGGTTTAAAAGACCTTTCGTTGCAGGTTTTTGACCCGCAAGAAGGCAGCATTATCAATTTTTCTGCCGGCGACGAGAAAAAAAATTCGGCCGTAGCCGCTGCGCTGAAGGCCGCAAAAATAAGTTATGTGCCGCGCGGGCCGGGGATCAGACTTTCGCTTCATGCTTTTAACCATGATCACGAAGTCGATAAGGCATTAAACATTATTAACAGTGCAAAGTAGGAAAATATATGAAGCTGAATGTCGTCGCCACGTTAGCATTGTTATTGATTTGGGGCTGTGCCCGGGCGCCTGTAAAAGACCGCTCAGAAGCCATGCGAAAAGCGTCATCGCCTCCTGCTGTAAGTGATGATTTGCAGTTTGAAAGCTTGGTCAGCGGTATCAATGCGAATGCTGATTTTCTTGAAAAATCCTCTCGCGGTGATCTGATTTTCGGGCAGCAGAGAATAGACAAAAAGAAGTACATTTCAGCTTTGCGGTATTTAACAAAAAACTCCGAAGATAAAGAAAGCTTTTACAAAAGCGTATACCAAAACTTTGATTTCTACGAAGTTTACGGAAATGAAAACTGGTCAGAAATTAAAGCGACGTCTTATTACTCGCCGGTATTAAAGGGTTCAAAAAAGAAAACCAAAAAATTATGGCAGCCGCTTTATTCAACTCCGAAAGACATTCTGGTTATTGATGTGGATGAGTTCGTGGAATCTTTCCCGAAGTGGAAAGTATTTAAAGAACAGATCTTAGAACAGCGCTCGAGCCGCAGTCTGATAAAGGCGCGTCTCGTTGAAGAAAAAAACGGGCCGTCAAGAATTGTTCCGTATTACAAACGCGAAGATATTGACGAAAAAGAAGTTTATAAAAAAGAAAAAGACCTGGTGATCGCTTATGTTGATCCTATTGACTCGTTCTTTTTGCAAATTCAGGGTTCCGGCATCATTGAGATGGAAGATGGCAGCCGGTTTACTGTCGGGTACGCCAACCAAAACGGCCATCCATATGTAGCCATCGGAAGTTTACTGCTGGATAAAATTCCAAAAGAAAAAATGTCGATGCAGGCACTGCAAAGCTACCTGCGGACTCTTTCAAAAAAAGAAATGCAAAAAATTCTGAACAAGAATCCCAGTTACGTTTTCTTTCAGAAAATCGAATCAAAGCCGATTGCATTTCTAGGCACTGAAGTGGTCGATGGCAGAACAGTTGCGACTGATAACGGGTTATTTCCGAAAGGCGCTCTTGCATTTTTAGAGTTTGAAAAACCGATCTTTGAAAGTCTACAGGCCACTGAACCTGTTGAATGGAAGAAGTCTGCACGTTTCGTTTTAGACCAGGACACAGGTGGCGCCATCCGAGGACCAGGACGTTTAGATCTGTATGCCGGTGGTGGCCCGGAAGCTGAACAATTTGCCGGGGTAATGAAAAATCCTGCGCGTTTGTTTTACCTTGTACCAAAGCCGGAATTTATTAGAAAACTTGATTGAAATTTAACAATAGTTTTCAGAAAAATTAACCGTTAAAACGACAAACGTCCAGCGAGTTTTTCCTTCTTTAAACCGATAAAGATGTTGATGAAAACTGCAAGGAAACACCCAACTGAAGAGCAACGCCTACAAGCTCTTAAAGCGTTACAAATTCTGGACACTGTTCCTGAAAAAGAATTTGATGATATTACTCTGATTGCTTCAGAGATTTGCGGCACTTCGATTGCGGCCATTTCGCTGATCGATGAAACTCGTCAATGGTTTAAAGCTAAACGTGGCATGCGAGCAGATGAAACTCCGCGCGAAACAGCTTTTTGCAGTTACACCATTTTAGAAGAAGACGCATTGGTGGTACCTGATGCAACAAAGGATGCCCGCTTTTGTGAAAGCATTTTTGTTACAAATGCCGGTATTCGTTTTTATGCAGGGATACCATTGATGTCTCCCGGCGGGTTTCCTGTAGGGACACTGTTTGTAGTTGATAGAGTTGCAAAAACATTAACGGATGGTCAGTTGTCAGCACTGAAAGCTCTTTCAGGACAGGTGACAAGTCTGTTAAGAATGAAAACTCAAAATCATGAACTCGAGGAGTTAAGTACCCGCGCCGTATACAAAAAGACCATGATTGAAAATTTATCTGAAGGAATGGTGCTTACTGATAACTCGGGAAAAATTATTGAATGTAATCCTGCGGCTGCAGAAATTCTAGGTCTTGAAAATGACTCTCTTCTTGTAGGCAGACCCAGCGGTGATCCGGTGTGGAGACACATTACTCAAGAAGGACAGAAGTTTCCTGCCGGCGAGCTGCCGACAGAAAAATGTCTGCGTACAGGTGAAAAGCAGGCCAATGTAATTGTAGGAATTTATCTAAATCCTGCAGAACTTTGTTGGCTCAACGTTACTTCGACTCCTTTATTCTTGGATGCGAAAAGTACGAAGCCATCACACGTTATCACAAGCTTTACTAATATTACCGAAATACGGGCACTTGACAGCAACCGCCGTTACTTAGAAGCGAAGCTTACAGATTCAGGCCGCTTATCTGCACTTGGCGAAATGGCCGGCGGTATTGCGCATGAAATCAATAATCCTCTGGCAGTCATTTTAGGAAAGACACATTTGCTAAAGCAAAAGCTGGAAAACGGTTCACTTGACCAGAACGGGTTAAAAGATTTTGAAAAGATTGAGGCTACGGTTGAAAGAATCGCAAAAATCATTAAGAGTCTTAAACTTTATTCGAGAAACGCTGAGAATGATCCGATTGTATCTTCAAATTTATCAAATATCATTCAGGACACATTAGAGCTTTGCTCAGCACGTTTCAGGAATGAGGGGATTGAGGTTCAGGTCAATTGTGATCCTGAATTTGATATCGAGTGCCGCTCTGCTCAGATCTCTCAGTTGTTAATGAACCTGTTAAATAACGCCTATGATGCCGTTCATGACTTACCTAAAAAGTGGGTTCGGATTTCAGTTGAAAACAGAATTTCTGATTACGTTTTTACGGTGACCGATAGCGGTGAAGGAATTCCTGAACACGTGGTTCCGAAAATCATGCAACCGTTCTATTCAACGAAAGAGCTCGGCAAAGGCATGGGTCTGGGGCTAAGTACTGCTTTAGGTATTGCTGAAGCTCATCAGGGAACGTTTGAATACGACCGGCAGTCTCAAAATACAAAGTTTGTTTTAACACTGCCGAAGACTCAGGATCAGGCAAAAAGATTAGCTTCTTAATTTTTAGTGCGATTGAAATGTCATAGGCATTGTCATCGAAGCACCTAAAATTACCGGAACAGAAATTCTTACATTCATGCGGCTTTCCGACGGAATACTAAATCGGATGCGTGTTCCACGGTTAGTCATCGCATCCCGTAACCGCTGAGGAGCATTCGGCCCCGCAGATAATTGTCCGATTGGGCGCAAAACCAACTGGTTGTTGTTATCCTGACAAATCTGAACGTGGCCTTCAGTTAAAACGTTTCCGTCTTTGATGAAGGATACAAATAACCCGTCGCCGGTTTCTCTTAAGTTAATGGTTACAGGCTTACCATCGTCTGCATCTGTCTGCACCCAGCGTGCTGAGATGTTATTAACACTTTGTAAAGAGGCGATATCAGATAAATCAGTGAAACAATCAGCCAGCGCGTTTGAAGAAAAGGCAAGTGTGGCAACAGCAGCGAACATTTTGATTTTAGTGGTTACTGATTTCATCTGGCACCTCCGTGATAAGAGCCTTGTCCAAACAAAGAGTTTCAACGATTGTGCCATTTTGAGTAGAGTCAAAGCTCTTATATGGCTTGCAAGGGTGTATCAAAGTAAGACAACCGCTAAGGCCATTGACGTGTGTGTGACAAAAAAGGGTAAGACATGAAAAGTGACAGTATAAAAAAAGGGAGCAATCGGTGCTCCCTTTTTTCATGAATGGTTTTTGATAACAGGAATTATCCTGCGTTCTTCCAGTTCCAGTTCGGATTATTCCAAACCTGATTAGCCCAAGTTGTGTGAGTATTAGCAACCCACTCTTTTTTACGAAGTTTGTTCCAGATGAATTGTTCAACTTCTTGCGGGGTTTGCGCTTTGATTGTCAAAAGCATGTCCCAGTCGCCCATCACTGACCAAGCGGTGTGTACTTCATTCCACTCTTTTAGCCAACTCCAGTCGTCATTGCGCGGAGCCTGATCGTTCCATTTAACCCATATTTGTGCTTGCCACATAGTTTCTCCTCTTAAGTGAAATCATTTTAAAGCTTAGAAGATGATTTAAACACTGGACTGGCTAACAAATTGATAAACGTCGAGTCGGTAACATACTGCGCGAGAATGAAAGTCCTGATTTTTCAAAATCATTTCGGTTGAAGACCGGATACACATCAAAAAACCGGTCTTAACAAATCAGTTTCTTGTTGGTCTCGGTTGATTGTTGTAATTAAAATTGAGCGATTAGGAGTCATGTTTGTCAGAGACGGTAGCGCTGGCCCAGCCCGATTTTAAAAGGCTATTTGAAGCCTCAGCGAGTTTATATATTGTTTTGAATCCGGAATGCAAAGTTCTGGCTGTTAGCGATGCCTACGCCGCTGCCGCAAAGTTGCCGCGTGAATCCATTTTGGGCCGGAATTTTTTCGAATTATTTCCGCAAGCAAATGACCCTGAAACCAAACGTGCGTTACAGAAAATTGTAAAAACCAAAAAAGCAGATCCGTTAACGATCAAAATTTATGACAGCCAGAATCCGGATTCGCCAGAAATAAAATACTGGGGAATTATGCATACACCTGTTCTGGATAACGAGGGCGAAGTCGAATACATCATTCGCCGGGCCGAAGACATGACCGATATGGTGGTACAGCAAAACGAATCACGCAACGTCCAGCAGGAGCGGGATCTGCTTTTTTCACATTCCATCGACCTCATGGCTGTCGTCGGGTCTGACGGGTATTTCAAGCGGGTCAACCCTGCGTTTGAAAGAGTTCTGGGTTTTACTCCTTACGAAATGTACGCAAAGCCGGTGGTTGAGTTTCTTCACCGGGATGACCGCACAAAAACCGCAGAGGGTATCGGAATTCTTGCAAAAGGGCAGGCAAGGTTAGGGTCTATCAACCGCTATATGTGCAAGGACGGAACCTATCGCACTTTTGCGTGGAACTCTAATCCTCTGGGCGAAAAATTTTATACGGTCGGGCGCGATATCACTGAACTGGTAGAAGCAAAACAAAAAATTCAAGACCTGAATGAACAGCTGCAAAGAAAAAACGAAGAGTTAGAAAAGAAGGTAGAGCAAAGAGCGCTTGAGCTTGCCGAAAGCCACTCGCAGGTGCTGCAACTTCAAAAGCTCAATGCGATCGGCCGACTGGCCGGCGGCATTGCCCATGACTTTAATAATATTCTCGGAGTTATTTCTCTTTATTCAGATCTGATCGAAACAAATCCTGAGAACAAAGCGAAGATTCCGGACTATATTAAAAATATTAAGGCAGCCACTGTCAGCGCGACGGCATTAACCAGACAGCTGTTAATTTTCAGCCGTAAGCAAATCGTTCAGTCCCAGGTTATTAATGCAAACGATAAAATTTCAAATCTTGAAAAAATGTTGCGCCGGTTAATCGGCGAAAATATTCAGGTCGAGCTGAAGCTCAGTCAGGATTTAAAAAATATTAAAATAGACCCGAGTCAATTTGAACAGATCATTCTAAATCTTGTTGTGAATTCACGCGATGCCATGCCCCGCGGCGGTAAGCTGACGATCGAAACGAAAATGACTGCTTTGGATGACGATAAAACTAATTACTTAATTCCTGTAAAAGCAGGAAATTACGTTTGCGTTTCCATTATGGATTCAGGCGAAGGCATGGATGCAACAACTTTATCGAAAGTATTCGAACCATTTTTTACCACGAAAGATCCGACGAAGGGAACGGGCCTGGGTTTAAGCACGACATTCGGGATCGTTCAGCAAAATGAAGGGACACTGTGGGCGTACAGTGAGCCAAAACGCGGAACCATTTTTAAAATCTATCTGCCTGTTAGTGACGAAAAATTGGAAACCGCTGCAGCCGGAACTGAAGTTGCAAAAGGAGAGATTTTGCAAGGCACAGAAACAGTTTTACTTGTTGAAGACAGCGAAAGTCTGAACAGAGGATTTGTATCGGTACTTGAAGCCCATGGGTATAAGGTTTTTTCTGCTTCAAACGGAACTGAGGCTTTACAGGTTTCGCGAAAATACAAGGATGTAAAAATTGATCTGATTCTTACCGATATGGTCATGCCCGGCATGTCGGGACTGGAACTTGCCGATCAAATAAAAAAAGAACGCCCAAATGCGCGCGTTCTCTTTATGTCCGGCTATGCTAACGAAACTTTTGAGGATCGAGGACCGGCGAGTCTGCAGGAATATGAATTCCTGCAGAAGCCTTTTGGAGTTAGCGAGCTTTTACTGAAAATCAAATCAGTAATGAAAGCAAACTAGTTGCTTTCTACGATTTTTCCGCCGTTAGCTGCTAAAACTTTTTGAGCAGCAGGGCTTGCAGTTTCACCTGCGAATGCAGTGTTACCACGTTTTTCAAACATACCAGCTACACCTGGAACCCAGAATGTTGTGCCGTCTTTGATTGATTCAAGAGTTTGAGCAGTTTTGAACTGACCCACATACCAGTCTTGGCTTGTTAAACCAGAACATTTTGCCATCACAGTTGGTTGTGAAGACCAAGGTACGTTAGAACCGGCTTCACCGTTTACTTGCACTTTTAAATCAAGGCAGTAACCAGTGTTGTGACCGATCGCTTTATCGTGGAAGTCGAAGTTTTGCAGTTTGTGACCAGCTTCACCTGCTTGGCACTTTCTTAAACGCACTTCAGCGCGCTCGTTACGGCTTTCAGCCTGTGCACACCAATCAGTTTTTGCGATTTTCAAACGTCCGCCTTCGATAACGAAGTTTTCATTGCTTGCGCCTGTACAGTTGTAGGCAACTAGTCTTGCTCCTGCACGTACGCCGCCTTCTGCGCTAAGGCATTTACCACCTTGGCGAGTAACGATTTGTGCTGAAAAAGCTGGAATTGCGATCAAACTTACTAAAGCTGCTGTTAAAAAATGTTTCATTTTTTTCTCCTTTTAATTTTTGCAGTGGCTGTGGACTGCGGTAGCCAAGAAGTTAATTGTTTATTTAGTCGCTGGTCATCGAAATGGCGCGAACGTTGAGAAATTTCAGCTTAGCTCTATGCGTTCAGAGGTCTCAGCTTAATTTTTTTAAAGACTCATGAAAATTTTTTGCCGAAATTTTTTTAAACCAATATAAGGCCCTTGTTTTTAAGCAATCGCGCTAAGTAGTTAAAGTTGAATCGAGGCGGGTGCCCAACTCGAGTAGAGGCGGTGCCGAAAATGCGCGAGAGTTTCGAATTGAGAATTGATCAGCCGTTATTTTCATTCTGAGGTGGATTTTCGTGGCGTCACTTCTGCAACTTCAGAAAGTAACTACAAAATACAAATCTCAAAATGAGACGAAGGGGTCTGCGATGAGAAAGTTCGATATTATTATTTTAGTCGTATTAATGGTTCTTTCAGCTGTTAACTCATTCGGAGCTGTTCTATCAACCTCAAGTCCCGAACAAAAAGCTTTTTTCTCTGCATGTTTGGTTAACCCGAACAGCCCGTGTTCGACTCCGGTTGATGTTTTCTATCAAGGTTTAATTACAGAAGTTTCTGCTGATCTTGAGCGCGAAGCGCTACTGGCAGGAAAGTCGAAAGACAGCTACCTATCAACTGATGCCCCTTTTACCAAAACCTTAGAGGCTTTAAATAGCGACGAAATCAAAAATATGGACCGTGTTGACGTAGGAATTTCAATTGTAAAACTGGGAATGCGTTATTACTTCATTAAGAATACAAGATTTGTGGCTCCTCACTTCTTTGAAAATGAAGCTGAGTTCCGCAGATTAGTACGTGAACTCAGCTCTCAGCATAATCTTCCGTTTCAGCTATAGTGGGTTACGCCAGCTTGGCCGTAACTGATCAACCGTATGTTCGCGTGCATGCCAAACAAAGCCGAAGTAACCGGTTGCAAGAGCGATAACGGCGTGAAGCCAGATATCATGCCCATGCATCGGTAACAATCCCCACAACGTGTTTAAACCCGGAATGAAACCTGCCACCGCCAATGCGCCATAAATGATGGCGTTTGAACGGCAAAAGATTCTCGAGCGTGCAGTGTTTTGCCAGACTGACAGCGCCCAAAGACCAAAACCCAGATGAACAAGGTTATGAAGTCCGTTCACAGGAAATATACCAAGCAACATTCCATGCGACATAAAGGCGCTGCTGGATGGGCTTGGAGAATAGGTTACAAACGCCGGGATAAACCCCAGAATACCGATAGCTAAAAAGGCTATACCTGCAATCAGGGTAAACTTTTTGATGTCCATAAACCCTCCTTTCCATTAACTGAAAAGCTGCAACCCACATACCCTTTTTAGCGTCTGTACGTACAAATCTTTGCTTTGATTAAAAAACCAGTTATTCTTTAAAAACATAAATGAAAATTTTTGCGCTGATAATTTTACAGTATTTGTTTGCTACTTCTGCCGGCGGCGCCACTTTTGATTTTTACGAAAGTAAAATAGAAACCAAATCGGCTGTGCCTGTTATCATTTACGTTCACGGCGGAGCCTGGATCAGCGGCTCTAAAGAGCAATACAGTTTTGTCGGCGAATCACTATCAAAGGAAGGCTTTTGTGTTGCTGTTGCCGGATACAGCCTTGCTCCTAAAAATAAACATCCGGTTCCTGTAGATGAATTAAATAAAATCATAGCTGATGTAAGTAAGAAGAAGATGAAAGCATGCAACGTTAAACAGATTTATCTTGTGGGGCATTCTGCCGGGGCTCACATGATTGCTTTTTGGAATACGAAGTATTCTTCTTCTGCCGTTAAAGGTTTTGTCGGGATTGAGGGAATTTACGATTTGGTGAAGCTGGCACAGGTGTGGCCGGGTTATAAAGACTGGTTTTTGTATTCAGCATTCGGAAAAGAAAAAGACTGGGCCGGTGCATCGCCTGCTAATTTGCAGGCTAAAAATAATGCCAAATGGCTGCTGGTTCATTCTAAAAAAGACGAACTTGTCGATAGAGCGCAAACTGAAAACTTTTTAACGGTATTAAAGCGGCAAAAGATTCCGTCTGAGTTGTTACTTTTGCAGAACGAGAATCATTTTGGCAGCATCGAGGCTGCCTTGCAGTCGAAGGAATTTAAAAAATTTGCGGTGCTAGGCCTATGAAAATTAATCTGAAAACAACGAAGTCACCGGCACGACGTTTTAAAATGTGGGCCATTCTTTTTTTAGCGGCCCATATAATTGTTTCGTTTTTAATTTTACGAAATGCATTTCCTTCAAAGTACTATCCCTTTTGTTCGTGGTCGCATTTTCACTGGCAGAATATGATTGAGTGCAAGCCTAGATGAAAGAGATTTTTTCGCGTAGCCTGAACTTCATAAAATACTATTACATCGTGGCAGCGGTACTGTCAGTCTACAGGGCCATTCTGAATTTTATAGAACCTGTTGGCCGGGTTGACCGGCCGCCACTGTTGTTGCAAGGGCTTGGATTAACCGGCTTTGAAGCCGAAGTTGCATTTTCGGTAGTTCTTGCAGTTAGCGGCCTGCTGCTGCCATGGTTTTATAGATCCCGGCCATTGCGTGTTGTTCATGCTGTGTCATTACTGTTTGCGAGTGCCTATCCTATTCCGCTGATATCATTTATGAGCGCAGGGATTGTAGACTTAAGCTGGCTTAGTTTCTTCTGGATCAACTTTGTTTTTATATTTTTACCGGCCTCATTCTCTTCTACGCGGGGAAAGTATCAGTTAGCAGGACTCATTTATTTAAATTTGCTGATGCAGTCGATGTTCTATTTTTTATCGGGCTTATGGAAGTTCAGATTGAATATTGAAGCGTGGTTAAGCGGTGACTTCAAAAATATGTTTCTTTGCATTCTCTCGAACTCACAACCGGAGTCTCCTCTGTTCTCGGCTCCTGAAGTGGCGGCGGCAATGTATTGGGCGGCCGCCGTCTTTACCGTGATTTGCTTTCCGTTAACATGGATGATGCCGCGATATCACCGCTGGCTTGCACTGGGATTCTTTTTGTTTCACTTCGGAATATTTTTAGTATTACAGATAAACTTCTTTCCGCACTATTTGTTATCAATAGGCTTTTTTTATTTTTCGCCGTTTGTGACAGAAAATTTGAAAAGAAAGTAGCACCCGGTTTTATGTTTGAATTTCATCCTTTCGCCGAAGCTCATCTGACTATCTTGAAAGACTGGCTTAAGCGCGACCATATCCGCCCGGTTTGGCAAGAGCCCGAAGACGAGAGCGAGTTCAAAGAAAAGTTTCTTAATCAACTGCCGCAACGAAGTGTGTACGCATTTATTATTTATTTTGAACATCACCCGAT
>JAJFMT010000132.1 GCA_020696855.1 Pseudobdellovibrio sp. | reverse complement strand
CAAAAAAATCGTTCCTCAAGACCAACAAACCCGTTACCGCACTCTCTACTATGCTCCAAGACAACTCATGTGTGAAACAACGTGGATCGGCCCGCGCAGTGATTTCAGAAAAGTAGACATGGCTCCACCGGCAAGAATTACTTTAACCCGCACGCAAGGCGATGGCCGTGTTGGTGAACACAACCGTTACACTGTTACAGCAACAGCTCCGGTCATTGGCGCTATCAGTAGAAATTTACAAATTAAAGATGCCCCTGCCCGCCTTTACACAGAGTCTTACAACGCATTCGGCGAGGCTGATGGCATCGGTACATTCGCACTTTCATTTGAAGGACTTAAATTTAATCCGTCTGTACTTCGACCAAACCTAGCGGTTGAAATGGATTTAGCTATCGACGAATACGATAAAGTGACAAATGAATACTTAGGCTCTTACGAGATGAACGACCCTGAAAGCCTGCGCGTAGTCGAAATCGAATCAGGATATGGTTTGCGCTGCTGGCCTTCTGAGGCGCCTATCTTCAGACATGATGATCGCAGCGAAGTGTATGCTCCGGCTTGTATTCTGCAAAGAACTCCCGGCTGCAGAGAATAAATTCTTCTGACTAACTAATTAAATAATTTAAAAAGGACGTATAATATGAAAAATTTAATCGTAATAACAATTGCAACTTTAACAACCCTTTCTACATTCGCTAAAGAAGTCGTTTGTGTCGACCGCAGATTGCAAGACGCAACGATCGCCGCCACTTTTCAATTAGACGCTAAAGGCTCTTCTGTTAGCTTGTTTGTCCCAACGGGTGAAACAAGCGGAGAGGTTTATAAAGGCGAATGCCGCAGAGACGAAGGCGCTATCGAACTGGCTATCACTTGTAATGTGATGACTTCAACTGATTCAGGTTACGAGGTTCGCTTGTTTTCTTTCGGTGGCCCGCAACTAGGAGCTTCAGTTGCGCAGTGGTCGATGGCAGGTAAAGGCGAAGCGTGGCCGCTTCCTTGTGATAAGAGCGAGTAGTCTTTAGATTTTTTCCATTTTGTAGAAATAAACCCAGCGCGATGGCTGGGTTTTTTTCTTGAAGGTGACCGCCCACAGAATCCACCGAGGACATCATCAAACATTATTTTTGCGTTTGGTTAAGGATAAAATAAAATTATTTTCTTTTTTCTTACTTGTTTTCGGCTGTTTACCGGAACTTTCTTTACTGCCAGCAGTCTTAGCTTTTGCAGGACCTCTGATCTTCAGAGGGATCCCCAAAAGAACATTGCGCTTCCAGATTTCTCTCAGCATTTGCTTTACTTCTTCCTCAAAATTTTCTGACTCGGCGGGAATGTAAAGCCAGTCCTTACTGAAGGGATGATTTTCAAGAAAAAGATATTTGCGAAAAAAGGCCCTTTGGTGTTTGTACAAGACCGGAAAAATACATCCGTTCCACAAATCAAAGGGATAAGTAACGCCTTTGTGTTCATAAGTTCTTTTTGCGTGCTCAACCAGAATGAGCACAAGATGCTCGTCAAGATAGTAAGCCTGACCGCCAAATTTTGAAATCATCAGAATATCGTGAGGTAGTTTCTCCTCGATCCAGAGCAAATTATTTAAAGTTGAATTCTCTTTCATCAATTCTCGTTATCTTTACTTACAATAGTTCACAAGCCGGAGTAACTCTCTCCCATCAGCCTTAATGAAATATGGAATGAGATCCAAACGAACTTTAACTGAACGAAGCAATGCTTAGCCATTAATAAATTTGAGAATCTATCTTTGCAGAGCGTTGAACAATTGAACTCAATTTAAAAGAGCAGTCGCCTCTGAAGCAGAAACATTCTTTATTCTTTCAAAGTCCCCTCGACGAGCCAATAATATAGCGCGTTCGTTTTCAATTTCGCGAGATGTCCTAAATCCTAGCCGGCGGAGTACAGGTACAGGAGGGCACCAACCTTGTACTGCATGCTGCAATAGAAATGTTGCCACAACGGCCGGTAGTACGAACCACTTTTTATTGATACTGGCTCCTAGCGCCAGTCCGATTAGTGCAACTGTGGAAGCATTTGCTTCGATAGCTCTTTCTATATCCCACTCTTGATCTAACTCGCACAGTCTAGAACTAATTCTGTCTTTATCCCAACCTATCTTTTCAAGGCGTCGAACAGTATCGTGTTCGATTTGTTTATTGACGTTATGACTTGTATGGATTGGTACCCTATCGGCAGACTCGGAAATAAATGCCATATTCGCTCTCCTTCACTTTACCGGTAGTTTTAAAGCAAGTGCTATGCCGATGCCATTAATGCAAAATTGATCTAAAAAATAAAAAAGCCAACCACTTCGGCCGGCTTTCTTATTTTTCTTAATGGTGGAGGCGGAGGGAATCGAACCCTCGTCCGCAAGTGATCCATAGAGAGGCGCTACATACTTAGTTCGTATTTTAATTTGCTGTCCAAACTTCTACGAACAAAATTTCAGACAGCATTCCCCCAGTAACTCTTAACCCGCGCTGCTGGAGAAAACCCGCGCGAGCGATCCGGCATTATTGACGGAGGTTAAGCCAGCACCGGCGACTAACCTAAACTCCGTAGCAGAACTAAGCTGCTAAAGCGTAGCTATCGTTTGATAGTACAAGTTTGCACGTTTTTATCGAGCTCCTCATGCGGCCCGGTATGCTCCTCTTACTTCAGCGCCCACGTCGAAGCCAGGTCGCCCCCATAAGTAACTAAAGGACCTTATCACACTCCTTCGTCAATTCCAAGCCAGGCCTCTCGCATTCCACCTATATCAGTTTGAGACACGATTAAGTCTTTTCACCGGTTTAACCGATAAGAAAATGACTGGGGGACCCATGAAAAAGACATCAATAATCGCAGGCATTTGCGTTCTTGCGTTAATTCTTACTTTCCAGAACTGTTCTCCCACTCTATTTAAAAATCAGACACAAAACATCTCTTCATCGATATCTGAACCCGATCCAGATCCTGTTACTCCGGTGAATTGCTCACAACTTGAAATCCGTGAACTTGATAACTTTATCGCGGGGTCAGAGTTTCGGCTGGAGGCCTATCTGATTCCGGAAGCCGCAGACACAACTCAGTATCATGTACAGTGGCAAACGGATCTTTTCCTTTTTCAGAATCATGACCCGAGTAACTTCAGAGTCAGCGTTTATCCTGACAACAACCCGTTTGTAATCAAGGCTACTTTGCTTGATTCATCAGAACAAATCGTCGCTGTTTGTGAAAAAACACTACCGAGCAAAATATTTGAGGATGGGTTTGAAGATTAAATACGGCTAAAAAGGTCATCCGAGCGCTCTTTCCTGTTCCGAATAAGCTGTTATTTTCATTCTACACAAAAATTAACCGTACTATGTATGTGACTGATATAGCTCATGTAATCGCAGTTTGCTGGACGTTAAAACCCATCAAAAATAACAATCTTAGGTTAATTCGCGATAACGTGTTATAGTGATCTCAGTTCAATAGCTCGCTTCAGGTTCATGTACATGTCGTTCATCTTCCTCCAAAGTCAGCACTCAATGCCTTAGGAGGTAAAATGAGTAAAAAACTATACGTCGGTAATCTTTCATATTCGGTAACGGATCAACACTTGGTTGACGCTTTTTCACAGTGTGGAACTGTTGAAACAGCTAAAGTCATCATGGACCGCGATTCAGGCCGCAGCAAAGGTTTCGCATTCGTAGAAATGTCTTCAAGCACTGAAGCATCTAATTCTATCAATCAATTGAACGGTTCTCAGTTAGATGGCCGCGCAATGAACGTGAGTGAAGCGAAGCCACAGGCTCCACGCGATAACTCTCGCAGCCGTTACTAAGAATTTCTGTTCAAGATACTCTTCGAACCGATCCTTTGGGTCGGTTTTTTATTTTCTCAAACATCGGAGTCCTATGAACGCACAAGTAATATCCTTCAACTGTATTCTCAAAAACAAAGCCGGCAAACTTATCAGCTCCAGCTACAACCGCGAAGTTTTAACCATAAGCGGAGTTAACACGGTGGCCATGCTGTCCGGTCTGAATAGAAATCTTCAGAACTTAAAAAAAGGCGAAAAACGAAATATCTCACTTTTGGCCGAAGAAGCTTACGGCTTTTACGATCCTAAGAAAATTATTTTGTTCCCGCGAAGAAAGCTTCCGAAAAACGCGAGACAAGGCGAATGCATTACAATCGTCAGCAAAACCGGAGTCGAGCGCACTTACCGCATCCTTGACCTTCACAGTGACCTGGCAAGCCTTGATGGCAACCATCCGCTTGCAGGACAGGATTTGATTTTCGAAATTGAAGCTCTGGACGCACGCGATGCGACCGTGCAAGAAATCGAAGAGTCGATGAATACGGTATCCGTGCAGGTTCTGCACTAACTGACGCGCAAAATCAGATACAGGTATAAAAAAGGAACCGCTTTAGGTTCCTTTTTTTATTACTCTTGCCGAATATTAAAGTTCGTTAATAAAAAGTCCGGGAGATTCCCATATAAATCAGGCTATTGCAAAGTTACCATTGATGGAAAATCGCAGACTGGATAACTCGAGCCATGACGTAAGAATTTTAGCCGACTGGTTAGATAGCAAATTCCGCTTGCCGTTGGGAATTCGCATTGGATTTGACAGCATCCTGGGATTTATTCCGGGAGTAGGCGACCTTGTTACCAACGTAACTTCAATTTATATCATCGCAAGAGCCGCTATGCTGGGTTGCCCGCCTACGGTACTCATGCAAATGGCTTTCAATGTCTTCATCGATAACCTCATTGACACTATTCCGCTTCTTGGAAATTTCATCGATGTGTTTTGGCGTTCAAATACCAAAAACGTTGCTCTTCTTGACCGGTATTTGCAACAACCCGATCGCGTACGAAAGTCATCTCTCATCTTTGTG
>JAJFMT010000048.1 GCA_020696855.1 Pseudobdellovibrio sp. | reverse complement strand
CGGGGGTGGCTCTTGATGATATTGCGATTATCGCTGCCGATATTGAAAAGTACTGGCCGGTTTTACAACATTACCTCGAAGAGGAAGGCCTTCCTTACAGCAAAGATACAGTCGCTTCTCTGAATGGGTTAGGTGATGTTCAGAATCTGTTGGCGGTTTTAAAAAATTATTCGCCTGATGTCTCTTGGGACAGTTTAGAAAAGATAACTTTTGCTTCAAACCAGAATGTGAACTTTCAGTTCGAAAAATTCAAAGGTCTTTTCTATCAGCTTTACGATCAGGACGATCTGGGCCGTGACGGCAAAATTAAAGAACTTTACTACCGCAAAGTAGATTATTCAGCCCCAATCTCACGCGAGGAATTTCTGAAATTTTTGGCGATAGAAATCTGGCCGCGGTTACCGGAATCCAGCAGTAAAGGCGAACTATTCGAAGTTATTTTTAAAGATTTGATCGGGCAAAGTGTTTCGGTTGCGGGCCTTCCTGAAGGCAGCAAAGGCGAATCAAGATTCAAAAGAAGTCTGTGGGTGTCGTTCTTAAAAAACCGTTTATCAAGTAAAGAGCGCACGATACAAAGAAGCCAGCAGGGCGGCATCAATATTTTCTCGCTGATGTCGGCGCATATGACCTCATCCGTTCATAAAATTTATATCGGAATGAATGAAGAAAGCTTTCTGAAGCGCAACACAACGCTGATCGGTTTGCAGGACAGTAATGCCTTAAAGAATGTTTTTGATCTTGCTGTTGAAAGTTCCGAAGAAAGTTATTTGGATTTTAATCTGCGCTGGCAAAGCCTCACGGCTACGCCGAAAACTATTTTTACCTCGGCTCACATGAGTTTTAACTCTGACCCCCTGAATGCGTCGCTTTTTTTCATTGAAAACTGCCCGCAGTCTGAAGTTTTAGTTCCGGCGCCTACCAGAGTAGATGAGCTGCAAGGTGCCCTCAGCACAGGTGAAGCGAAAAGCAATGAGATCTCGGCATCCCGTTTACTGCAGGATAAGAACGGCTTTGAAGCGCAGCTGAATCCCGCTGTGTTCAAAACTCTTTCTGCCAGTGACATTGAAAACTATGCTCAATGTTCGTTTAAGCTTTTAGCCGCAAAGGGTTTCAGGCTGCGTACGGATGCCCAGGCTGCACTTGACCTTGACCACCGAGATAAAGGAAGCCTGGCTCACTCGCTGTTCGAGTTTTTACTTAAAAATATTTCTGATGATTTTAATGAAGAGACCGTTATCGCTTTTCTCGATAATGAGCGG
This sequence comes from Pseudobdellovibrio sp., assembly GCA_020696855.1. Classification (GTDB taxonomy): domain Bacteria; phylum Bdellovibrionota; class Bdellovibrionia; order Bdellovibrionales; family Bdellovibrionaceae; genus Pseudobdellovibrio. Next base: position 17,393 of record JAJFMT010000048.1, on the reverse strand, counting down.
CAGGAAAGACGGCTTTTCATTAATTTAGACCGCATTTGGCAAATTCAGCGCGGCAAGTTTATGTTGCTTGCGAAAAAATTCTATAAAATTGAAAAAGAACGTTCAAAAGTCTTTTCGTTTGAAGTGGAAAAACAAGTACAGGTCTATTTTGATATTAAATCCGGTCAGTTCACAATGCAAAAGCCTGAAGCGGGTGAATTTCAGTTTAATTTGCGCGTTGACCGTGTGGACACCCACCGTGAGAAAAAATACTGCATCATCTATGACTATAAATCATCAGAGCGCACAGAGCATAAGTCAGGTAACTGGATTTCCGATTATCAGTTTCAGATGCTGTTGTATATCGCTGCGCTGAAATTGACCCTTCCGCAAGAGCTTTCAATTAAAGGCTCGCTTTATTACTATTATAAGAATTTTAAAATCAATACCGGTATCGTCGATTCTGAAATCGGATTGAACGAGTTTCTTTTCAATAAAAGAAATTCTTCACTTCACGATGAAACAGAGTGGGCGGATCTGGATCAGGAGTTCAGCAAGACATTAACAGAGGTGCTGACCAGACTGAATAACGGTGAATTCACCACTAAGCCTTATGAACCTGTCATTTGTAACGATTGCGACTGGAGGAAGCTGTGCCGGGCCACTCATCTGAATTAGTCAGTTCAAGCTCATCAGATTTATTACAGCGGTCACAATTTATCCGTGCAGGGGCCGGTGCAGGTAAGACGACTCGTCTGATTGCGACGTTTTTAGATTTCGTCAGGGAATTCCGTAAAACTCACAACCGGTTTCCACGTGTCGTGATGACGACTTTTACCCGTAAAGCCACTCAGGAAGTAAAAGAACGGCTTTTGGTCAGCGCTTTACAAAAAGGCGAAAAAGAAATTTTTGAGTATATTAATCAGCGCTCGTTTGTTCAGATTTCAACGATTCACGGGCTATTAAATTTGTTTTTGAAGCAGTACTCAGAGTTACTTCAGTTCCCGCAGGAAATAAAAATTGTGGACGGGCCGGAGTACGAGCGAAAGTTGAAACGTCAAATCAATGAACTTTTAAAGTCGAACCCACAATATCTGGAGCTGTTAGAATCCTATACTTTTGTAAAATTAGTTGCGGTCTCTGCCAAGGCATTAGAGCTAAAGGCGCAGTACAGTGACTTTCACTATATATCAGAAGCAGATCTTAGAAACTTTGCGCAACAGCAGCGTAAAAAAATCGCTGACACTATCGACCGGATTCAGTCAGGTAGCGATGGGGCAGGAAAGTCCTGGCCGCCTTACCTTGAATATCTGGGGCAGGTAAAAAATCTCGTTAATAAAAATGATATGGAATCTCTTCTGGGCCTTCTTGAAGAAGCTCCTAAAAAGCCCATGTACAAAGAGGCTTCTCCAAGTATTGACCCCGGTGTTCATGAACTGATTGTAGAATTAAAAGATAATCTTTTAGAAGACCTTTTCGATTCAGAAGAATTTATTAAAAACCATGAAAAGCTGAATAAACTTTTCTATTCCTACATTAATGATCTTTATGAGATTTCGACTCAGCAAAAACGCCTCACCGGTGAGCTGACCATGGGAGATCTCGAAAACCTGACTTTACAGATTATTGAAAAGTATCCGGCTGCAGCCCGCGAGTTTTCCGAAACATGGGATTACTTTATGCTGGATGAGTATCAGGATACTTCACCTGTTCAGGTAAAAATTCTGAATCATCTCATCGGCCAGAAGCCATGCTTTGTGGTGGGCGATCCACAGCAAAGTATTTATCTATTCCGTGGGGCCAGGTCAGAAGTTTTTGAACAGAAGCAAAAGCAAATGGCAGAAGCCGGTGCGCAAATTGATTTCTTAGAAACGAACTACCGCTCTGAACCGTCCTTGATGAAGTTTATTAACGAATTCTTCGCTGAATACAGCCGGCAGTTTAAACCCATGATTCCCAAATCAGAAGCCGGTAAAGACGCCGTTGAATTTGATGCCCTCTATGCGCGGGCAGAAACACAGGCGGCAGGAGCCATTCATCATGTGCGGACTTTACTGGATAAGGGCATCAGCCCTCAGGACATTTGCATTCTATCGCGGAATAATAAAAATCTTGAAGAGGCCGCCGCAATTGCAGCTGCTACAGGAATTCACGTTCAGCTGCAGGCCGCTGCCGGCTTTGAAGAGACGCGTGAAGTACAGGATTTAATCGCGCTCAATAAATTTTTAAACAATCCGCACGATGACGAAAATTTCGTATGTCTGGTAAGAAGTCCGTGGTTCTTTATCACCGATGAGGATTTAATGTGGCTTGGCGAAATCAAGCGCCAAAAGAAACTGTCGTTGTGGTCTTGCCTGCTGCAAAGTGAAAAAGCGCCTTTAGCCGGATCGCTGAAGCGGTATCTTGATTTGTTTGATGCCGCAGGCGTGCTGCAAACCACAAGACGTTTTTTGATCGAAAAAAACTTTGTGAATTATTCCGGTTTTTACGACCCGAACGGAAAGCGCGAAGCCAATATCTTCAAATACATCGATGCTCTTGCACAGGCTGAAAAGCGCCCGGGATTTTCATTGGGAGTTTTTCTTGAAGAGCAGTTTCAATCGTTACAGTTAGAAAGCGGTGCCGGTAAATCAGAAGCACAGCCGGTCATTCAGCCTGATTGCGTGACCTTAATGACGATTCATACTTCGAAGGGCTTGCAGTTCAAGCACGTCATCGTTCTTGGTTTTTCAGACAAACTGAAGCTCTCAAATATTTCAGAGCTGAGTTTTGATACGGTTACACAAAAATTCAGTTTGGCGCTTTTCAACGAAGAAACAATGAAGCAGGAGTACAGCAACTGGTCTAAATCTCTTCGTAATGCGTTCAATGAACGTGAACGGGCGGAAAGCGAACGTCTTCTTTACGTGGCGATGACCCGCGCGATTAAAAGCCTGTGTTTAATTCTTGATACATCAAAAAGAGCAGATAAAAGCTCATGGGCCCACCGTATTTCGTGGCCACAGCCGGGAGCCAAGTTCGGCGATGGTTTTTCTGCTGGTGGGATCGAGTACTCAGGCGCCATTGCTACAGTCGAAGCCAAAAAAGTGAAGGCGGGTGATGTCCGTAAAAAGTTCTCTGAACCATCTGATGAGGTTTCGGATACGAGATCAGTCACCGATTTACTGAGTGTTTCTTCTCCTACCGGAGCTGACTTCAACCAGCAGCTTTTGAATTTGCACAAAGCCCAGTACGGTTCCGACCTGCACCGGGTATTTGAATCTTTAAAGTTTGTTGATGCAGAAAAATTGAAAAAACAGTTGCCTGCTAAAGATCAGGACGCCGTTAACTACCTTCTGACTACATCAGAGCTGAACCTGCAGCAGATACTTAATAAAGGCCATAACGAATGGGGATTCGGATTAAAGACGAAAATTCGCTTTATTCAGGGCCAGATCGATTTGTGGGCTGACTTGGAAGACGAAGTACACGTTATAGACTACAAGACCGGAAGCTCGCACTTTAAAGACAAAGCGCTGGAGCAGTTGGCTTACTACACCTGCGCGCTCTATGAAATGAAACTGATTTCTCCGAAGAAGAAGATTGTCCACTCAGTCATTTATCCGCTCGAGAAAAAAATTGAAATGAAGAAGTATTCGGACCACGCTGACTTTCAAAAACAATTACCGAAAAAAATAGCTGAGATGTTCTAAAAAAAAAGAGCGGCAAATACCGCTCTTTTACGAAACAAGGTAAGCGGTAAACCGCTCACTCTTGAAAATTACTGAAGAACAGTGTCAGGATCAACAACACCGGTAAGCATTGAAAGCTTATCAATCACATCAAGTTGCAAATCTAAAGCATCTTCAATTTTTGTAGTGTTCATCATACGGCTTGAAATAATATCGCCTGTCATTTCACCGTTAACAGTTGCTACTTTCAGAGTTTTGCTCAGTTCGCCGACGTAGTTAAAACCCGAAGCCAGCAATTGAACGTTTTCAAAGCGTGCATTTTGCTGTTTCAGCTTGCGTAAAGCATTGATGATCATTCCAGCTGTTTGGTTGAAGTCAGCCGGTGTTTTAGCAGCTTCTAACATTCCAAGTGCCTGCTTGATCACATCGATTTGCGATACCAGCATGGCTCTTAATACAGTGACCTGGATTTCGAAGTTAATCGGTGAATCTGCGGCATCCATTTCTTTATCTAAGATAAGGCCGTTGGCATTCGCTTCACGTAATTTAGCGATGAAGGTATTTGCAATCGCATCGGCAGCATCTTTAGATTTTTTCAGGTCTTCGTCTTCCGCGATATACTCTTCATCTTTTTTCGCTTTGGCAGCTTTGCAACCGTCAGAATCAGCTAAATCATCTTTGCAAGCATCTGCTTTTTTCTTAGCGATTGCAGAACGGTAAATTGAATCTGCAATGTGAAGCTGCTTCATAACATTGTGAAGGGCAGTTTTATTCGCTGTGAAGAACTGGTTGCGCGCAGCTGTATTAACCAACATGTCAGAACCCACACCGTTTTGACCTGCAAAGTAAACTTTCGTGTCAGACAAGCCGCGAGTCTGGCCGGCTTTAACAACATTCATACGGTCACGTGGGGCGTTCTTTTCGCCGGCTTTTGAAACCTTGAACATCTCAGCGAAAGCATCGAAGTTAGAGAAACGGTTTTCTTCAAGGCCGATGATCGCGCCAAGAGCCGTCTGGTTTCCTAAAGTTCTGCTGACTTGAACATCCACCGGTACTTCAACCATGTTAGCATCACGGATGCCGCCTTTAGGGTTGAAGAATCCGACTTTCAGGTTTTTAGAAAGCATATCGTAGATAGTCGACATAATCGGTGATTCAGTCGGCTCAGAGATGCCCATGAACCATTGCTCGAAATCAACGTAAGAAATTTTGCTCTTAGGGCTGTCGTCTTTCGATTCAGCCGCAGTCGACTGAAGAAGGAACATAACAGAGAACACTTTGTCGTAGCTGATACCGATCGTATCCATTTTATGACGGTCGCCTGCCGTGTCTTCGCCATCAATGTTTTCAGCGCGGCCGGCATTCAATTGAATGTCAAACAACGAACGGGCTTCGATCAGTTTAAACTCTTCAACTTCTTCGCCTTTGGCATTTGTGTACTTGTACGGAGCAACCAGGAAGCGGTCGTCATTGATAACCAAACCGTCACCGTTTGTATCGTTTTCTTTATCTTTTTTCGCTTGTTCGCTGTCATCTTGTTTTACCGGACGCATAACAGAGGCAGGAATTGTCGGCGTGCGGATAATTTCGTGGAAGAAATTGTAACCTGTTTTCGCCGCAGTCACCTGGTCAGCCAGTAATGCATCGATCTGCGCCGAACGTAAGCCAGGATTATTGATCACAGATTTAACCGTTTCATCCAGGAATGAACGGATGTTCTGGAATAACATGATATTTCTCTGAATCATCGCTACTTTTTGCGGAATATCGAAAACGATTTTGTCGTGAACGTAGTTACGGCTTAAGTATCCGCGGTTGTAATCCTGAATGTAGTTCTGAACGATTTCAGTTGCGCTGCCACCAACGTCAAAGCGGGCACACATCGCGCTGTCTCTAACTTCAGTATCATCACATTGTTCGTAGTATTTAAGAACACCTAATTTATTGATAGAGTCTTTAGTTAACTGATTGTCAGAAGAAATTCTCGCGTAACGGCGGATGTCCGACATTTTTGCCAGTTTATCCTGTGATACCGGAATCTCTTTCGACATGTCAGAACCTTCAGCGTCTTTGCTGATTTCAACCATGCCCGTATACGCTGCTCGCACCGCATGTAAATCGTAAGGACCAGGGCCAGCATAGTTCATGTCGATATCACCGATGTAATCCATGATAGAAGAATAGTTTCTTCCAGTGTGCTGCTCAGGAAACTCATAGTTGGCTTTGTCAGTTGATGCTTTAAAGTTGTGTAACAAGCCGAATGCATGACCCAGCTCATGAGACAGTGTGCTCATTAAAGCTTTTTTGAAGTTCAGCATTAAGTTTTTACGCGGATCCGGATCTAAATCGTTTGCAGCATCGTTAATGTCGTTGCGTGCGTATGAGTAACATCCCGCACGTTTAGAAGTCAGCTGCTCAAAGCGAATAGCTGATTTCAACTGCTGAGATTTTCTTTCAAGCGCTTCTTTCATTGCAGGACTGATGTTCGTGTGCTGGATGAAAGCGTTGTTTAATGCGAGCTCCACTTCAAACTGTGAAGCTGTTTTAGAAGAAGCCAGATCAGCCAGCTTTTTCATGAACGTATCCGAGTTCATCGGCAGAGTGATATCGCGGCCCTTACCGTTGCGGAGCAATTCACGAGAAAGCGGTCTTTGCGGCTGAGCAGCGCTTTGGATGTGTTTACGGTAACCGTTTAATGCCGACTGAATGCGTTTGTTATCAAGGTGTAAAGCTTTGATAGTTGCATCAGCCCAAACAGAAGTTCTTCCGATTTGGTTGTGCATACGGTTAACCATTTCCGGAGACGCACCGGCAGGAGCACCCTGTGGAACAGGAGTTAAAGTGCGAAGTAAAGCATTCAAATCGTTTTCTTCTGCAGCTTTACGTTCTGCCATCACTTGCGCAACAAGTTCTGTTTTCAGTTTTTCAATAGTGTGCTCGTATTCGCGGAAAACTTTATTCATCGTCAGAAGTCTTTCTGACTGATCGAAAGTATTTCCTGTGTAAACGATTACGTTTGCAGATTTAATTGTACCTGAACGCGGATTCGCAGCAGGCTGAGCCACGCCCAACAAACCGTTTTCTGCAGGCAATTCGTTGAACCAGATGTAGTTGCGGTCTAAGTCACCTAAGTGGCCTTCTTTACCCGGCTCATCTACCACTAATTTAACATAATCACCTTCACGAGCCAGCTCCGTACCGCGGAAAGCCAGTTTTAAAGTCGCGTTCCATTCAGCGATAACCTGCTGAGCTGATTCAACCAATAACTGGCGTCGCTCAGGAGAAGTTGCTTCCGGGTTATTGATACCGCCTAAGTGGTAAGTTAAAACTTTACCGTTACGGAAGTCATGAATGATAGGCATGTACTTTTCGCTGCCTTCACGGTTAGTTAAAACACCGTTACCTGTTACAAGGTCAGCTAAAGTAAATACTCCGAAGTTAAATGCACTTTGTGCCATGCTCGACATATTCGGAGCAAACTGCACGTCATGATCTTTATCTGTGTGTTTTAAGAATGAGATACGCTCTTTAACGTTGAAGTTAAACTGCATTGAACCCGCCCAGTAAGCTGAGTTCACATCTTTTTGAGCGATACACTCCAAAGACGGCTTAACTGTGTATGAACCGCTTAAAGAGTAATTTAAAACACCGTCAGTTGCTAAACGCATATCGGTGTCAGTTACACTTAAAGATGAGTTTGCCATAAAGCAATCACCGCCGGCATAGAAAGCCAGAGGAGAAGTCGAATCCGGAACTGTATTGTTAGTCCAGTCGATCAAAGCATATTCAGCCTGCTCTTTGGTTACTTCTTTCATTTGTGGAACAGTCAAAACAGAACCGCGGGCATCTGTTCTTTCCATTTTAAAGTAACGAACAGGGAACGACATTAATTCCTCGCGGTCACGAGGGCCTTGTCCTGTGTACTTAATTAGTGAATCCTGATTTCTGACGACAATGCGTCTGTCTTCCAGTTCAAATTTAACGATAGCCATGTCACCTGAAGTACCGGTGCGGCCCATGAACATGTTTGAAGCGCTTTCAAACGTACGGCGGTAAAAGAATTCACCTTGAATGTCAGAAAGTTTGATCGTGCTGTTAGGATCTAAAACTCCCGAAGCCACAACCTGTCGTGCTGCTACGTTTTCGTCGATCTGAATAAGACCTGCAGAGTTCACACGCTGAACTTCTTCGAACTCTACACGTTGAGTAGAAGTACCGCTGATACCGCCATCAGCTAACTTAGCACGGCGGTAAGAGATAGGAACATCTGCGCGTAAAATCAGAACGCAGTCCGCTTCAGCAGAAGCAAAAAATTGAGCCACGGCTTCATCTTTACAAGAAAGGATTTCTTGATTGCCGGCATTGTTGGTTAAAAGACGGCGCTGACTTTCCGTCAGGTCATTCATACGGCTGATTTGATAAACGTGCATAACTGAAGCGTCTAAACGTGTGAAGACGCGGGCTTGCGGCTCAACAAAGCGCATTCCGACAGAAAGATTGTTTTGCAGCTCTTCAGCCGTCATTGTTTGGTTATCTAAACGGTCAGCTGAGAAAATACGGCGCATCGCCTGAACATCTTCTACGCCCATACCAACCATCAAACGGCTGTCGCTCTGAGAAGAAATCTGAACGTGAGTCGCATCTTTCCAGTCAGTGGATTTCAGTTCTAAACGTGACGTTTCTTCTTTTAATTCATTTTTAGATCGAACAACTGTCCCGTAAGATTCAACTTTGTATTTGAATAGCGGGATCAACAGGGCGCCTTGAGCGCGGCCATTTTTAATATTTTCTTTTTCAGTACTTGCAGCTGCCGCACTTGCGGTTAACGAAGCGACTTGGCCAGGAGCGGCTTTAGCCAGACGGGCATTGGCTTCCAATTCTTTAGGGGTAACGGCAATCAGTTTTTCAACTACTGATAATTTTGAAATATCCGGAGCCACCTTATAAGCCGTAACGAACTCGCGGTCCACAGAGAAAGTCACTTTAAATTCACGCGCCTGTAAATTAGCAAGTGGCATGTTATCAAACATGAATTTCATTTTTTCAGGAACTGAAACTTCGCTTGATCTTAAAAGCGGGCGGTTCTCAGCCTGAACAGAAAAAGGTGAAAGTGCATTTTCAGAAGCTTCCGCTGAAACCTGCGCTTTGTACTGCGAAGACTCGGAAGGAGTACCGAAGTCACTGATGGCAAAAACGCTGGCCTGTAAATCTTCAGACAGCTCGGCTTTTCGTGTTTTAGTACAGGCCGTGGCCAAAAAGATGATGGCCGCAACTTTAGCTACTAATAACAACTGCTTCTTCATAAGGTCTCCTTCAACAACTAATAAGACAGCGACAATGACCCGTAGACCATTGAACTGTTTTCATTAAAAAAATCGATGTTAGAATCTGCCCCGTTCGCCTTTAGCGTTGACCCCTCATTTGAATGCCCCACAGCTACAGCGAAGTTGTCATTGATTGAATAACCAATCTCCTCGCTCAAGCCGAAAGATGTTTTTATATTCCCCCTATAAGTCCATCTTGTTCTGTGAATGTAATCGATCCCTACGCTCCATGAACCAATCCCGTAACCGAGAGACAGGGTTTGGTTGGAAGAGTACTGATTTAAAACGTTTCCATTGATATCAGTTTCATATGCATGAAAATTCCGGCCGGCTGTTACCCCTGCAGAGGCTGTAAAGCCCTCATCTTTTGGAGTTAATGAGAAACCGATTTTTCCGCTCAATGAAGTTTGTAATTGATCGCGTTTAGTAGAAAGCTTTGAAGCCGGTGCAACTGCAGTCATTGAATAGCTTATTTTACTGTCGTAACTGTCAAATAAATTGAGCGGTGTGCCCTTGAAAGACCAGGTAACCGGTACGTCGGCAAAATCATTTTCAGTCTCAGCATATTCATCACGAAGGTTCTGAGCGTAAGCAAAAACCGCAGACAACTTTCCTGAAGAAAATCCTATCGACGGTACAACCTGTATATCCATGCCGTCGCTCCGTGATCCGTCCTGAAAATCAATCAAGCTTGTGCTTCTGGATAACGTTGCAGAAATTCCGAAAGTAGGTGAAGACGGTTTTTTTACAGGTTTTACAGCTGCCGTACTGGTTTGTGCAGGCGAAGCCGCCATAGAAGCAGCCGGTGCAGAAGAAGCCACCGAAACCGTGACCTCTTCAGCAAATACAGAATTGGCTAAGAACAATACAGTACCTACGAAGAGTGTCACCGTTGTTGCCAACTTCATTTAAACCGCTTTCCAGGCCTTAAAAGACCACATTTGCTAATAAAGAACTTAACAAAGCGAAGATCGTACCAACGCCGCCCGTGACCTTTTTATTTCGATATGGCACGCTGTTTTAATGGATTCAGTAGTGATTTATTGCGACGGCGCCTGCTCAGGCAACCCGGGCCCCGGCGGCTGGGGAAGCATTCTTATTTTCAATGGTAAGGTCAGAGAGTTAGGCGGCGGAGACCGCGCAACCACCAACAACCGCATGGAGATGACAGCTGTCATGGAAGCCTTGCGCGTTTGCCTTACGAATCAGGCTAAAATCAGTACCAGAAAAATTCATGTTTTTACTGATTCTGTTTACGTTATCCGCGGAATCACTCAATGGATTTTCGGATGGAAAAAACGCGGCTGGAAGAATGCCGGCAACGAAGAAGTTTCTAACCAGGATATCTGGCAGGAACTCGATTCCGTTGTATCGCAATTGAAGAAAAATCAATTTGAAATCAAGTGGAGTTTTGTAAAGGGCCATAGCGGAATCGCCGGCAATGAGCGCTGCGATGAAATCGCCGTGGCGTTTTCAAAAAATGATTACATTGATCTGTATAACGGCAAAGCGGAAGACTACATTTTTGATGTCAGTGTTTTACCGGCAGAGCGGCCGTTACCTGACATGAAATCAAAAACGCCGGATAACAAAGTTTACTGGTATTTGAGTCTCGTCAACGGTGTGATCACCAAACACAAAACCTGGTCTGAATGCGAAGCTATGGTTAAGGGCCGTCCTGCAAAATTCAAAAAAGTCAGCAGCGAAGAAGAGGCTGAAGCAGTAAAAAAATCCTGGGGAGTGTAGTCAAATGGAATTAAAAGGAAAATATGTTTTAATTACCGGCGCAAACAGGGGAATCGGTCTTGCATTCGCTGAAGCCTGCGCAAAAGAAAAAAGTCATCTCTTATTAGCCATCAGAAAAAACGATGATCAGTTAAAACAAAAGCTTTCAGGTCTTGGCGCCTCTTCTGTTGAAATCGTTGAGGCTGATCTCATCACAAGAGACGGAGTTGAATCGCTTGTGAAAAAAATGTCGGCTAAAAGAATTGACGTCCTTTTTAACAACGCCGGTCTGTTAACCGGGGGATTGCTTGAAGACCAGCCGCTGGATGACATTTACAATATGTTTCAGGTGAATGTAAACGCGCTGGTGCATTTAACCCGCGGCCTGCTTCCGCAAATGGTGGCGCAAAAGTCAGGAAAAATTATCAATCACGCCAGCGTTTCTGCCGTCATGCACTTTCCATGTGCTTCGACTTATGCGGCGGCGAAAGCGGCCGTATGGGCCTTCAGCGATTGTCTGCAGCAAGAGCTGCGTGGAACAGGCGTTTCAACACTTTGTCTTTTCACGCCGGGAATCAAAACCAGAATGTTCGATAAGATTGATGATCTGTACTCGAAAAACCTCGAACAAAAACTTGATTCAATCAGCCCTGAAGAATACGCAGTTAAAATCATGGATGCGGTTAAAGATGACCGCGTGTACTTAGAACCCAACGGCCTTACCGGCATCGGTTTTAAAATGGCGAAAAATTTTACGTCGTTATTTAATTACGCGGTCAGTAAGCGCTTTCACAGATAAATATTTTTGATGGCAAAATTACTTAGCCGGATATTTTAATTCGGCAGATCCCACCGCGCCTGTGAAAACCAAAACAGCGTCTTTGTTTTCTACAAGAGAAGTTGCTACCGGAAATGAAACCGTATAAGGCGTCGACCAGCGGTTGTGATAAGGGTACAAGGCCTGGATTTCTGATAGCGAAAGCTTAATCTTCGTCGCTTTGCCTTCGTAACGCTGGCCATTTACATCCAAATAAATCTTCCAAAGATTTTTTGCTGTTGAAAGATCCATGTGTTTTCTTTCAGGTGTAAAAAAGCTGACGAAGAATTCAGAGTTCTCTGCATTCTTGCTGACTTTTTTAGTGCGCTCTTCTCTGTACTTCGGTTCTTGCCACTGAAACAAACGGGCATTGTGTGAAAGGGCATATTCCGTCACTAAAGAATCCAGCCACGTTGCCTGAACAGTGAGGGTATTGTAAAGGCCGTCATAAACTTCAATTTTTTTAGTTTTGTCGCTGATGGCTTTCTCATAGTTAGCGACTGAAACTTCAGGAACTCCTTGCGGCGTAGGAAGGCGGGTCGCACAAGAACTGAAAACAATTGCGAACGTGATGACGGTCAGTTGAAGAATGTTGATTTTCATAAGTTGCCTTTACTATTTGGTGAAAGATTTCAAAAAATCTGCAACGACCTGGTAGATCTCTTCTCTGACCGTATCGTTATAGAGTTCGTGCTTTCCACCTTCTGCTATTTTAAGCAATTTATTCTGTGAGGCAATAGCATCAAAGAATTGAATGGCTGCAGGGCTTGAAACTACTGGATCTTTGTCTGATATGTGCAGCAGAGTAGGCAAGGTGATCTTGTCTGCATAGCTGAGAACTTTCGGAAACTCACGTTTAAAGCCAAGGTAAACGCCCGGAGAAATGCGCCCGTGTCTGTAAGTGTCCATTTCGAATTCGCGGATGATTTCAACGTCGCGCGAAAGATCTGTGTTTTTTATTTCATTTCCGAGTGTCAGTTTCGGTAAAAAGGTATTGATGAATCCCGCGCCTTTGTCTTTCCACTCCGGAACGTCGACTGCAACGCCGAAAAGCGGTGAACTTAGAATCTGGGCCACCACACCCGGAAAACTTTTTTCTGCCAAGGCGCAAGTCTGCACCAGGCCACCCATTGAGTGTGCTAAGAGAACAACCGGCTTGCCTTCAACATCAGGCATTTTCAGACAGTGCTCGACAAAAATTTTATAATCCAGAACATAGTCATCGAAATCTTTTGCATAACCACGTAAGCCGTCAGACTTTCCGTGGCCGCGCATATCCCAGCCGATAAAATTCCAGCCTTCATTTTCAAGTCCGTTTACAAGTCTGTTATAGCACTCTGAATGCTCCGCTTGGCCATGGGTAATCAGCACCGTGCCCTTTGCAGATGAAGTGCTCCACTTTTGCAAAAAAAGCTTCGTACCGTCGTGTCCGTGAAAAAAAGATTCTGCGCGTTTATACATATCTTTGATGGTCCTTCAATTACCGCTTTCGAGTCAATTTGATGTTAGATAATTGTGTCAGTGCCCTGGGCGTCAGTACCGGGATAATCCAATGAGTAATGGATGCCGCGTGATTCGTGCCGTCTAAGAGCGCATTCCACAGTTAAATCCGCAACAATCGCAATGTTTCGCAGCTCTAAAATATCTGCATGAACTTTCATGTGAGAATAATATTCTTTTACTTCCTGACGGATGTTTTCAAGACGGTGCTTCGCGCGCTCCAGGCGTTTGTTTGAGCGCACAATACCCACGTAATTCCACATCAGTCGGCGAATCTCGTCCCACATGTGAGTGATGACGATCATCTCATCGCTGTCGGTATTGTTCGGACGCGTCCATGGTGCGGGATCTTTTTTAAGTTTTGCACGTTCAGAAAGTTCGTTCCAGTTTTTCAGAATAAAAGCGCTGCAGTTGTGCGCCATCGCCAGGCATTCAAGAAGAGAATTAGAAGCTAAGCGGTTAGCGCCATGAAATCCGGTACAGGCCGTTTCACCAATGGCGAAAAGCCCGATCAGATCGGTTTGGCCGTTCACATCCGCAACGACTCCGCCGCAAAGATAGTGGGCCGCAGGAACGACCGGAATCGGCTGTTTAGTCATATCAATTCCGAACTCAAGGCACTTGCTGTAAATGTGCGGAAAGTGAGAAACAATAAAATCTTTCGGCTTGTGAGTGATATCCAGGTAGACGCAGTTTTCGCCGGACTTTTTAATTTCGGCATCGATTCCGCGGGCGACGATGTCACGTGGTGCGAGCGATCCGAGGGCGTGATGCTTTTTCATAAAAGCCTCACCTTTTGAATTAATTAATTCTCCGCCTTCGCCGCGAATCGCTTCAGTGATCAGAAAGTTCCGTGAATCTTTGTGGTAAAGACACGTCGGGTGAAACTGCATGAATTCCAAATTAGCTACGCGCGCGCCGGCCCTGTAAGCCATGGCAATTCCGTCTCCGGTAGCGCCGCTCCAGTTTGATGTATATAAATAAACTTTTCCTGCACCACCTGTGGCCAGGACTGTCGCTGTCGCCTTCACGATTTTTACTTCACCGGTAACTTTATCAAGGACGTACACTCCGGCAATGGCAGTCGGCCCTGTTAAACCCGGATCTATTTTTTTATTAACCAGAAGGTCGATCGCGAAATGATCTTCCAGCACTTCAATGTTTTTATGTTTTTTGACTTGCGCCCAAAGCTTCGAATGAATTTCGGCCCCGGTTTGGTCGGCATAATGAAGAACGCGTCTGAATGAGTGGCCACCCTCACGGGTCAGATCGGAGGCGAAGTTAACATCCCACTTCTCCAATTCCTTAATTCTTTCAGGTGCTTGTTCAATAAAATTATGCACCGCTTCACGATTACAGAGGCCTGCTCCCGCCATCAGAGTGTCATCGATATGACTCTGAAAACTGTCTTCTTTGTCAGTAACGGCGGCAATCCCGCCTTGAGCCATCGCGCTGTTGCTCGATGGAATTTTGTCTTTTGTAAGAATCAAAACTCGTTTTTGATCGGCCATTTTCAGAGCGAGCGCAAGGGCTGCTGTGCCCGAACCGACAATAAGTACTTCTGTTTCAATATACATAAAAATCCCGCTCTGAAAAACTGCGCCTAAAATAGGGCTAAAAGTGAGATTTGTCCAAAAATAAAATTGATAAGAACTATTGATTCATAGCCCAAAAAACCTCACAATAAAGGAGTGATAAAAGCAGGGATGGCTTCTACAAATAAGACAGGATTAGTCTTAAAAATTGCAATTGTTTTGGTATTGGCGTTGAGCGCGATTCTTTACAAGTTCAACGACTACTCACGCAATGATAAAACAGCTGCCATGCAAGAGCAGCTCAGAAAAGTTGTTCTTAACATTAAGACCAGTGTTTCCGGCCAGCTTTCGCAACTTAAAAATAATCTTTCAGGTTACAACACGAATATTTCTGAATCTTCAGTTAACTGGGTTCAGCTTGATCCTTTTTTTGCGATTGCCAACGCTGAGAATAACGGCGGCAAACTAACAGTCTCTCAAATCGTTACCAGGTCAAATACTCCGGCAGAGCGCTGGAATGCCGCCTACCTTGAAGGCGCATTAAAAATAAATAAGTCAAAAAAACGTGATGGCATTATCATTCAGCTTTTCAAAGACAAATCGGGCGCTAAATTTATTTTAGTCCGGTTTCCTACCGGCGATAAAAATGAAATCGTTCTGGCCAGTACTGCTGACTACTTTCAAAAGTATTTCGATATTGACCGCGGCAGCCGTTACAAATCATTGCTGATCACAACAGAAAAAATTCTGGCGGGCCATACCGAAGGCGATTATTTAGCAACCTCATCAAAAGAAGCTTCGCTTTCACCATCGAAGTACGTCATTGAAAGTGAAGAAATCGTCGGAACAAATCTTCTGGCTGTCAGTTACGTGCTGAAAAGTAAAATTGTTCCGCCGTTTGCGGTGCCGTGGTCGATCGTCGGCTTAATTCTTGGAATCGGGCTCGTGCTGATCGGTCTTGTTTATTACAATCTTGATAATATTGAACGGCGGCTCGAGCGTTACAAAAAACAAGAACGCGAGCAAATTTACAAGGATACATTACAGCAGGCGAAGTCTGCCGGAGAGGCGTCGCCTGAGACTGCCGGCGAAGCAGCGGCGCGCAAGCAGGTGAGCCTTGAAAATCCTTCGCAGGTTGCGGCGGGCGAGCCCACCGATGAAATCACCAAGACGGCTGTGCCGTTTGTTTCTGAAACTTCACGGTCAGATGAATCACGCTTTGAAATTCAGGAGCCTTCTGAAGGTGATGAGCCGGAGTACCTGTCTCCGCCACAAAGCGTGGCCGATGAGTCTGCTGTGGCTGAAAAGCCGGAATCGGGAATTATCGATTTACTTGAATCCAGTTATAAGCCTGAAGAAAGGCTTAGAAGAAGAAATGAGGCCGCTTTGAATTCAGTGCCGGAACCGGAAGAAATCAGCCCGGAAGATTTCAGAATTGAGCCTGCGGGTAAAATTCTCGACGAAGAAGTTAGAGAGGCTTTACCGCCGCCTGTAGCTGAGAACAACCCAAGCTTCGTCACTCTTGATGAAGAAGCAATTGATTTAGATGAAATTGAAAAAGCACTTGCGCTTGATGATTTTGATAGCGAAGAGAAGGCTCTCAATGTCAGAGCAGAAGCTCTTGAAAAAAATCTTCAGCCGCAAAAGGTCAGCTTATCTGCTGCCGGCGCGCCGATTGAGCGACCGCAGTTTGTGTTTGAGAAAAAAGATTTCAAAGTGGATGACATTAAAATTAATGTCAGAAGACCAGAGCGTTCATGAATATTAGGGATTTTGCACCTGAATTTACTATTTTTGTTTTATCTCAGGATGCAGATCTTGGAAGTAAGGTTAAGTACACTTTAAACGAGCTTAAATATGATTCGTATTTCTTTTCGGATCCTGACGAAATGCAAAGACGGGTGGAGCTTGCGCCTCCTCATGTGATCGTCATTGACCAGGCTGCACTTGTGGTTTCGTTATCTGAAATTTTTCAGAAGGTTCTGAAAACGTCCGGGGAAGTAAAGTTTATCTCCCTGGCGCAGCCTGAAGTGCTGCCGCAGTTAAGCGAATTTAAAAATTATAACCTGGTTCAGATGCTGGACCGTACGCAAAGCGTTTGCGCCGAGCAGGTGGGTCTCGCTGTAGATCAAACATGCGAAATGCTTTACCGTCTGTATCAGAACGAACAAGTTTATAATTTGTACCGCGGGAATCTGAATGAGCTGGATGAATTAAAACAGCAGGTTGAAAGCCAGAAAAAGGGCCCGGAGCCGCGCCCGTTTCAAACACGAATCGCGGAATACCGCTCGGCTGACTCTAAGGAAGATTTGCTGCAAAAATTCTTCAGGCAAACTCCTCAGCAGTCATGGGCCTTTTTAAAATTTGTTAAATCAATTAACTCGTACATTCTGGTCACAAGCCAGAATATGCCTGAGACCTGGATACAGGGGCTATCGTATAAAATTCCGAATACCGATGCGGACTTTAATAAAAAAGTCATGCTCGGTGAATTTCCTGAAAATTTTCTGAATTACTTAAAACGCAAGTGGGAAGTTGATATTGTCAAAATACTTCCGCTGGTTTTAAAAGATGATGTTGAAGGTTTACTGGTAACCACTCAGGATATTTCATCCGAAGTAGCGGAAGACTTTTCGCTGGCATCACTGATGTACAATCTGATCGTCAACGAATCGCAACCGAAGCAGTTTGACGTTGAAGACCCTCTTACGGGAATGTTTAACGAGCATTTCTACAAACGCATTCTTGAAAAAGAAACCGACCGGTCTAAACGTACGTTCGCACCGGTTTCTGTTGTTAAAGTCTCAATTGATTCCTACAAAGAGATTGAAATCAGTCAGGG
>JAJFMT010000131.1 GCA_020696855.1 Pseudobdellovibrio sp. | reverse complement strand
TTCTCCATACCGTCTTTAATACGGCGGCGTAATGAGCTCATGCGGTTAACCAAGTTCTTGAACTTGATAACAACGCGGTTGATTGTTTTACGGTTGAAGTTGATGGATTCAAAGTTCGCCATCAATTCGCCGTTTAATACTTTTAAGTCTTCCATCACTTTAGCGCGCGTGTTCGGATTCAAAGTCTCGTCACGTAATTGCGAAAAGTGTTTTTCAGTTGCGGCCTGGTACTTCGTAACGATGGCCATTAACTGATGAATTTTTTCGATATACTCTTTTTCGTCATACTGAGTATCTTCATCTTCAAGACCACGGAAGATCGCTTTAACTTTGATACGGCCCTGATTCAGGCGGTTACCTAAATTAATAATCTCAAATGTTCCTAAAGGCGATAACAACATAGAACGAACGATCTCACGCTCACCGCGCTCGATACGTTTCGCGATCTCAACCTCACCATCACGAGTCAGTAAGGAAACAGATCCCATTTTACGTAAGTATAAACGAACCGGATCGCTGCCCTTGACGTCTTCACCAGCGGGAGCATCGTCATCATCTTCGTCTTCTTCTTTATCAGGTTCGGAAAGAAATTCTTCTTTCTCATCTCCACGGGCAGCTTCGGTATGATCTGTAATCACAACACCATTAGCTTCCAGTGATTGCATGAAGGCATCAAGAACTGCGACTGCAGTAACATCTGCAGGCAAGCTTTCATTGATTTCTTCGATAGTGACTCGGCCCTTTTCTTTCGCAAGCTTAAGAACTTTTTGAACTTCTTCTTTGGCTAGAACTTCTTGCTCGGCAATTGAAAGAACTTTGGCTTCGTCTTTAGAATTTTTCTCTGCCATTCAACCCCACACGTTTTTAAAAATCGAAACTGAACTTATTAATCTTTTTTATCTGTCTTGTTCAAAGAGATACGACTTCTGTTCAGCACTTCGATCTCTTTTAACTTTTCAGTATCGTTTTTATTAATCCCCTGACCCATCTTCTTTGCCTGGTCTTTTAAAAACGACTGTTGAATACGCTTCACGCAATCTGAAATCATTTTTTTCTCTTTCTCTTCATCCAAATCAGAAGAGTTCGAAAACATTAATTCAGGAGCGTCAACATACTCGATTAACAGACTGGTTAATCTATCAAACTTAGAGTCGTCCTGTCTATAAACTTGCTGGGCTTTTTCGAAGACAGTTTTTATACCTAAGTGACTGATTTGGCTTAAGATTTGCTGGTTGGAATTTCCAACTGCAAGTTCGAAATTGGCACGACTCTTGAGTGCAAGTTGCAACAATAAAATTTCTGCGTGAGGCGCGCCTGAGATCGAAATTAAAGGCTTACGGGCAGGAATTTCAGAGTTTTTAAGAACGGCCTGGCCTTGATCAGCAGTAGAGTAATCGTTCGGTCCACGCCCGGCAGCAGCCTTGTCCAGTGGTGCTGTGAGAGCTGCACGCACCCAGTCTAAGCCCACGTTCATACGGTGAGAAAGCTCCTGGGCATATAAACTTTTTAGTCTCTTATCCGGAATAGCATCAAAAACGGGACGGACCTGATCCATGATCTTCACTTTTTGTGAGGCCTCTCCGCGGTAATCCCGCATCCACATTTGCAGAACCATATTAAAAAGCTCCGGGCAGTTGTCGATCTTTTGCTTTAATGCCTCAACTCCGAATTTATTTACAAACTCGTCCGGATCTTTCGCATCCGGAAGAGTTAAGCCCTTCGGATACAAACCTGCCGCCAGTAACAAGGGCAAGCTTCTTTCAGCTGCCTGTTGGCCGGCATTGTCGCTGTCGAACAGACAGACCACATTATTCGTCATACGTTTGATGAGTTTAGCCTGCTCAGCGGTTAATGCTGTTCCCATAGGGGCAGCGGTATTTTTTATTCCAGCCTGGTATAACGAAACCAAATCCATGTAGCCTTCAACAATGATGGCACTGTCTTCCGACCTGATCCATTTTGCGGTCTGAGCCAATCCGTAAAGTGTTTTGCTCTTATTAAAAACCGGTGTTTCAGGGCTGTTCAGATACTTGGGTTCGCCTTGCTCCAGAATGCGGCCACCGAAAGCCAGAACTTCTCCTGAAGCTGAAATGACCGGAAACATTAAACGGTCGCGGAAGAAATCAAAGTGACCGTTACCCTCTTTACGAGGAGTAATCAGCCGTGCTTCTTCAGCCAAGGCGGCTGAAAAGCCCTGCCGGTTCACGTGCGCAGAAAGGGCTTCCCACTCTTTCGGAGCGTAACCGATTTGAAATTCTTCGATCGTTTCAGGATTCAGTTTTCTTTTTTGAATGTAAGCTTTAACAGGATGATCAAGTGAAACACGCTTAAGAGTTTCATGAAAAAAGTTTGAAGTTGTTTTGTTCAACTTCAGCATTTGTTTCTTTTTATCCTGCAGCTCATTGTAGTGTTCGTTTTTTTGCGGATCATCAACAACAGGCAGAGAGATTCCCGCTTTATCCGCCAGGTATTCCACAGCTTCCGGAAAGCTCATGCCGTTGTAATCGCGCAAAAAGCTGAAGATGTTTCCGCTCTTTTTACAACCGAAGCAGTGATAAACCTGCTTCGACTCTGAAACGGAAAACGACGCTGTCTTTTCAGCGTGATCCGGAAATGGACAACGGCCCATAAATCCTGCGCCGCTGTGTTTTAATGTAGTGTACTGAGAGATGATCGTAACTAGGTTGTTGGCTTCTTGCACTCGGTCCACGAACTCTGGGGGAAATCGCAAAAGGCCTCCGTAAAAAATTAAAAACGAATAAAAAAATTATAAGTAAATGCCGGCCGAATAAATAAGTTCGGCCAGTCGCTTATCAGCCTAAGCTTGCAAGCTTGGCTTTGATTACTTCGCTGATTAATTTTCCGTCGGCTGCTCCTGCTGTTCTGGCCTGAGTTTCTTTCATGACCGCACCCATGTCTTTGATAGACTTGGCGCCAACAGCGGCAACAACTTCCGCAACGATTTTTTCGATTTGTTCTTTGCCCATTTGTGCAGGCAAGTAAGATTCTAATACTTTTAACTCAGCCGTCTCATTGTCGGCTAAATCATTACGGCCGGCGGCCGCGAACTGCTCGATCGATTCTTTTCTTTGCTTAACAAGTTTTTTTACCACAGCCATAACGTCATCTGCCGTTATAGGGTTTGGTCTTGAATCGATTTCTTTATTCTTAATCTGAGCGTTCAAAAATCTGAGAGTATTTAGTTTAACTGTGTCTTTAGACACCATGGCCGACTTGATGTCGGCCAATATTTTTTCGCGTAATTCCACGACGGTGAACTCCTTCAAAGCAGGGAAGATTACTCTCCCCAGCTACGACGAACTTTTTTGTGCGCGCGTTTGCGTGCAGCGATAGATTTTTTCTTAGCGGTAACACTTGGTTTTTCAAAATGTTCGCGCTTTTTAATTTCAGAAAGGATACCTGCTTTTTCGCAAGACTTTTTGAATTTACGGAAAGCTCCTTCAAAAGATTCTCCGTCTTTAACTTTAACTAATGCCACTGTGGTCACCCGCCTCTCAATGTGGACTTTGCAAAGCCTGGTCAAATTTTAGTTTGTCCCTTGCCTGCAGAATGAAAAACAACTAAAGAGGTATAACAAAGGGGCGCAGGCATTTCACTCTGGAAACGAGTGTTTAACGTATTGCGTTATACGAATTGGACAAAGATCTCAAAACTAAAAATACTGATGAAAATGTCCGGACCGCTAGCCGCCTTTCGGACGAAAAGTTCATGCGTATGGCTTTAAAGCTAGCTGAGCAAGGCGAGAGCCAAAATGAAGTCCCTATCGGCGCCCTAGTTGTTGATAAAAACGGCAAAATACTGTCCAAAGCTACGAACCTCAGGGAAACCCATAACACCACTTTAGGCCACGCTGAACTGGTGGCGATCCACCGGGCCTGCAAGAAGCTGGGATCTTGGCGCCTGCTGGATTGCACTTTATACGTTACCTTGGAGCCATGCTTTATGTGCGCAGGCGCCTTGGTACAATCGCGAATTTCAAGAGTCGTATATGGTGCAATTGATCCAAAAGGCGGAGCACTTCATAGCTTAGCTAACATCGGAACCGATAAAAGATTAAATCATCAATTTGAAATTACTGCCGGAGTACTTGAAGAGGAATGCGGGTTATTGCTGAAAAATTTCTTCAAAAGAAAAAGATCGGAAAAAACAAAAAAACCCGGAATGCTTCCGGGTTAAATTTTTAAATACTCAAAGAATTACTTTGCTTCGCAAACAACAAATAAAATATGGCTACTGCCCGGTTTGCGGTAAGAAAAAACCGCTCGCTGCTCTTCCATATAAGTTCCCGAAAGCGTTGTGATAGCCGTATTTGTTGCAGATTCTTCATGTAACAACACTTGCGCAGGATCAGTTTGTTCAGAAGAAGGTAACTTTATTTCCAATGAAAGTTTAACGCCTTCGTATTCACCTGCAGGCTTCGAGCCTCTACTCATATCATCGCGAGTGAAGTGCAAAAGGGTGATTCCATTCACATGTGGGTTTGGGGAAGCTTGTCCATGCATAATTGAGCACTCAACTGCATTTGGCGTCTCAACCGCAAATGCCGATAATGATCCCAGAATTAAAGCTAAAGATACTAATAGTTTCATAAATCCTCCGAATACCATCTACAAAAGCAAAGTGGCTGCCAAATGCAGAATCATTTAAAAGATTTATAAAACAGAAATGACAATTAATGCTGACAGGGCTGCACAGAAATTTTCGATTCTCAAAATGAGACTTTTGCTAAACTAGGAATTCAAAAGATCAAGGCGGTAGCCGAAGCCCGCAACCGACGTGATCTGCCCGTTGAAGCCTTCCAGCTTCTTCTTCAAGTAATTGATCTGTGAATCCACATTACGAGGAGTCACATCGCTGTGGCCCCAGATTTCAGTCATGAACAC
>JAJFMT010000047.1 GCA_020696855.1 Pseudobdellovibrio sp. | reverse complement strand
ATTCATGCTGGAGCCGATCAAGCACTCTATAAATCAGAAATTCAAAGCTGGGTTTGTTAAAGAAGTTCGTCTTACGTTGGATCGCAAGCTTACGCCTTCTTCGGATGACGAAGGGTTCAAAAAGAATCTTAAGAAATTCGTTAAGTAATCTAGTCGCAATGGCCAGGTTTCGTTCTATCCGGCCTTCGTTTCTAAAAAAGTTTAAGAATTCTTCCCCTCCAAAAAACGCTCAGACAATGACGTTTGGCATTGGCTTGCAGTTTTTGCCTTGCTCTACTGTTCGACTCCTTTACGCAAGCCGATGCCAAGCCGAACTCGGTTTTTTGGAGGGGAAGAATTCTTAAACTTTTTTGGAAACGAAAGCCTCTATGATTTCCTTTTCCGAAGAGACTTTTTTCAGCTTTGATTTTTTTCTGTCCTAAATTATTTTTTCACACTCTTATTTTCCCACTGCGGACTTGGGAATTTAATCTTCTACTGCAGTCTTGGAATTTATTCTTCTACTGAAGCGGTCGTGAAGAGAGCGGTCGTTGATTAAGGCGCCCAGGGTGCCTTCGCCTTTGTCTACTTTGTCGATTATTTTTTCCAGTTTTGTTACTGAGCGGTCTAAGCTTCCGCTTTGCATGGTTTTGTTTAGCTGTTCGCTGACTCTTGCCATGTTGGCGCTGGTTTTATCCATGTTGGCTGTAATATTTGGTAGGTGATTGTCTTGCGCTAAGGCTGCTGTTATTTTTTTTATGTCGTTTAGGATATCGAAAAGTTTTTCGCTTTCGTTTCCACGTTTTGAAAGTACAGATAGGATGTCGTTGCCGTAGTCTGTTTGTAGTTCGTCGCCATGTTTTACGGTTTCTGTCCCCACTCCTGGGGTGATGTAGATGTACTTATCACCTAAGGCGCCTTGGGTGCGGATTTCCATATGGCTGTCTTTTTTGATTTTGGTTTTAAAGTCTTCTTCAATCGTTAAGGTTACTTTCACCAAATTTTTTGTTTCATCAAAATTAGTTTCATCAAGGTTTCCGACTTTTACGCCGGCTAATGAAACGACAGCGCCTTTGTTAAGGCCCTGAACTGAATCAAAATACCCGTGAACCTCAATAACGTTTGAAAAATAACTTTTATTCGAACCCAACATGAAAATCGTCGTGAACAAAACCGCGATACCACTAATGATAAAGGCGCCGACTTTTAGCTGTGTCATAAGATGTTTCCTTGAATAAATTGGTGGATAAGGCTGTCACTTTGGTTTTTCAGTTGCTCGGCAGTGCCTTGCTCTTTAATGACTTTGTCTTTTAAGAAAGCGAATTTGTCACACACAGCGAAAGCTGTTGGCATGTCATGAGTCACCAGAATGGATGTAACACCTTTCTTCTTCAAATTCAGAATCAGCTCCTGGATATTGCGGGTGTTGTACGGATCTAAACCGGCTGTCGGCTCATCGTAAAGGATAATATCAGGTTCTAACATCATCGCACGGGCAAGGCCCACGCGCTTTTGCATACCGCCTGAAAGTTCATTCGGATAAAGTTTTTCTGAACCTTCGAGGCCGAAATCTTTCAGCTGTGAAGAGATCTTGTGACGGATTTCTTCTTCCGATAATTTTGTATGTTCTTTTAACGGATAAGCAAGGTTCTGAAAAACAGTCATCGAGTCAAAGAGAGCGCCGCCTTGAAATGCGTAGGCCACTTTTTTGCGGATCTGCTGCCACTGTCTTTCTGAAAAGTCAGTGACGTTAATGTCTTCAATGAAAATTTCGCCTTTATCGGCCTTTTCAAGCCCGATCAGGCTTCGCAGCAATACAGATTTACCTGTGCCGGAGCCGCCAACAAGGCCCAGGCATTCGCCTTTTTTAACGTAAAGGGAAACACCTTCGTGAACCGATTTTTTACCGAAACCTTTATGAAAATTCTTAACTTCAATTATAGCCATTTTTCCAACATCCAGAAAACTTTACCTAAAAAGAAGTCTCCGATTAAAATCATAAGCGAAGATGTAACAACAGCTTTTCTTGTTGCCATGCCAACTTCTTGCGTGCCGTTTTTGACGGTCAGGCCGTAGTAGCATGAGGGAATAGAAATAAATAAAGAAAAGAAGAAGGTCTTACCGAATCCCGCCAGGTAATCTTTAATATTGGCAGTCATAAGTGCACGCCGGTAATAAAACTGCGGGTCAAGGCCAAGCTCATTTACGCCGATCAGCCAGCCGCCGGTGTTTCCGATCACGTTCGCCATCGCAACTAAAAGCGGAAGAATGATAAGACAGGCAATAATTCGCGGAAGAACAATCTTTTTAATCGGAGAAGTCCCCAGCGCGCGAATGGCATCGACCTGCTGGGTAACAACCATCGAGCCGATTTCACTGGCCATACCGGCACCAACGCGTGCCGCTAGCATTAAACTGGTAAACATCGGGCCGATTTCGCGAAAAATAGTAGAAGCCACTAAGCGGGGCACATAAGGTTTGCCGCCGAATTTTTCTAACCCGTAACCGAACTGCAGTGACATCACGGCGCCGATGGTGGCCGATGTGACTAACACCAGTGGAAACGACTTAACCCCGATTTGATAAATTTGTTCGCTGAGTAAGCCCCAGTAATGAGGTTTTTTAAAACCTTCTCTTATACAATCACGCGTAAGCAGGGCAACGCCGCCGTAAAATTCCAGCTGCTCAACGGCCCAGTCTTTAAAGGAGTGATTGTGAGAGTCTGTCATTCGAACTGCAATCCTGCATTGAACCGGCTGAATTCATTTTCATCCTGCTGGAGATTGCCCGGTTTGCCTGACAAAGTGCTGACATAACCGCAGGATTTTCTGCGAAATGATAATGACTGAAGCTCAATCGCCTGGCCATCGAGTTCAGCTTTCACAGCTTTAAATACTGCAGGTTTGTTTTGAAACGTAACGTTTTCTTCTTTTAAAATCTGAATACCGGAAAGCGGCTCTTCAACCATCCGGTGCAATACTGAAAGTGAAGCTGAAGAGTTCGGGTCACATTCAGATATAATAGTAATGACATTTCCGGTGCGGGAACTCTTCCATGAAGGGAACACAGAATTCTTGGTGGCAACAAATGGAGAAGCCGGATTAATTAAACGGACATCTTTACTGAAAGTCGGAGGGCTGCCCTGCAACATCGATGAAACACACGCAGTAAAAAGAATTGGAAAAAGTGCGACAAGTATAGTGGTGACAAGTTGTTTTTTCATGGTGTCGTATCATTATGTGATGACATTTATAGAGTCGTCGAGTCTAGTTCGATGGGCAGAAAATTCCTGCGCCAACAGGACTCGCGCGTCCGTCATGGATTTGGCAGGACGAGCCAAAATATTTGGACAAATTTTCCTAGTCTTTCATTTAAATGGCTTTGAGGTTTGAATTCTTGTGGCACTTGAAATGCTTTTTCCTTCTATTGATGAAAAAGCCATTTCTGATTTTAACTTTAGTCTTAAGCGCAGTTGGGGTAAAAAATGCCGTAGCTGCCGAAAATGTAAAAGCTGCCGTTTCTCTTGAAGGTGAAACATTCAACTTCGAATTAGCAGGACAAAAGAACTGGGATTACGATTTAAAACGCGTAAAAGACGGTGCTACAACCAAAGTCCAGCTTCTGGTGAAGTCATTAGACAGTTCATCTGTTGAAGGAATCAAAAATATTAAAAATCCATTTGTTGAATCCATCCGTGCCACTCAGCACGCCGTTGATAACAGATGGATGATCGAGTTCGTTTTAAAGAATGACCGTGTTGAAACATTTGACTACTTAACAGATCAGCCATCTAAACTGATCGTCGACTTCTACGCTTCTGATACTCCTATCCAGGCTCCGATTGAAAATCCTTCTAAAGACGCAAAGGCTGTCAAAAAACCAAGATTCGTAACTCTTGATAAAGCGCAAGACAAAGTTCAGCGCGCGCCTGCAGATGTAGATTATTTAAAAATTAATCCTGATGGCGGAATTGAAACGTCGGTTTTTCTTGCGAAGTCAGGGCTTTTTGACGCCGGTGACGGTCAGTTCAAACGCTTTAACATTAATGATTCTGATTATAATGAAGAATCAGTCATTAAAAGCAGAAGCAATTACTATTTAAAATTCCCGGTGCTGGAAACGGACTTTTCTTTCTGGAAGAAGATGAAAGAAAACCCGCCGGAATACGAAATCAAGCCTGATAATACAGAAGAAAACAAGCAGGCTCGCCTTTTAAGAACGTTATTCGTTAAAAAGCGTTACATGGTGTTCTTGCAGACTCTTGACTGGTACAAAAACAAATATCCACAGTCTAAATACGACGAAATTTTGGCGTACATGAAGGGCGATGCCCTTGTTAAAATTTCAGAAGAAACTAAAGACAATGGTGCCTATGAGCAGGCGCAAACAGCGTATCGCCAGGCTTTGGATCAATATCCGGACTCAGTTCTTGCTGAAAGAACATCATTAGTTACCGGCTTACTGGCAAATGATCACCTGGATTACATGCAGGCCGTTCGCCGTTTTAACATTCACATTCAAAATAAAAAATTCACGAAAAACATTTCAACAAGTTATGCAAAGCTGGCGCTGGCGTACAGCTATTCAAAAATGAAACGCCTGGAAGAAGCACTTGGGCTTCTGAACGAAATTGAAAAAGACACAAAAGACCCGCTGGTCTTAACAGAGATCGCTGTTCGCCGCGGCGACTTCAATTTTTTAAACCGCAAGTTTGATGATGCCATCACGGCCTATGATAAAGCGGCTAAGAACTTTCCTTTAGTGTCTAAATTGTTTCCGTCAGCGTATTTCAATAAGATGGAAGCATTATTCTGGAAGCAAAAGTACAAAGATTCGCATAAATCTGCGTTGGAATTTGCACAAAACTTTCCAAGCCATGAGTATGCTCCGTATGCTTTAACCCGCGTCGGAGAATTACTGGAAATCATGGGCGGCGATCAAAGTAAATCGGTAGGAGCGTACTTAGAAACGCACTTCCGTTACGGCAACAGCCCGAAAACAATTGTAGCAAAGCTGCACCTGATGAGCACTCGCATGGGCAGCATGAAACCAGAAGAGCTTGAGCAGACTCTGGTTTCTATGAATGAAATCGCAGCGAAAAGCGATCTTGAAAATGTCGATCAATTTAAAGTGGCGATGCTGGCTGACGGTTTCAGTAAAAGAAAAGATTACCCAAAAGCTATCGAAATTCTTTCAAATTTTTACCAGTCAAACCCGAGCCGTCCTGATGTAAAACAGGTCACTCAGCGAATCAGCAAAAATGTGGGCGATCAGTTAAAGCATTTATCTGATCTCGGTGATTACAAAACATTGTTGAAAACTTACAAGCAGTACGCAGACACATGGCTAAAAACCGACAAGCGTATTGATACAGATTACTTTCTTGGCCAGTCTTATGAAAGTGCCGGTGCTTATGAAGCGGCTCTTGAAAAGTACAGACAAGTTGAAGCTGATCTTCACAAGTTAGTGGGTTCTCCGAAAGAAAAAGAAACTTACATTAATCAGTATCTTCCTTCTATGGATCAGTTATATCTGCGTTTGGCAAAAAACAGCGCTGACAACCAGGCCCCGCAAGAGGCTTATCAGTATTTGGGTAAAATTCAGAACCCGCTGGGTTTATCAGAAGCAGAGCAGGTTGAACGTGTAGCGCTGGCTTCAAAACTTTATGAAGCCAAAGGTGATCACGGCACTTCGATCCGTTACTTATCAGAACTTTCATCATTGTGGGAAGGCGATCAAAAGCTTTCTTTACCGGTGCAGTTCAAACTGGCTGAAATGCAGTTGGGCCGTCACGATGCTGATGGCGCAATCGCCACTTACGAAAGATGCAAAGACATTTTAGTAAATGACAAAGACGCTACTGAACAGGATCTGACAAAATTAGTAAATTCTTACGCCAATGTTTTAGTCGAGAACGGCCGTCAGGACGAGGCGATTAAAGCTATCGCCAGTGTAGTTGATAAATTTCCTCAGTATCACTTCAGTCAGGAAAAATATTTACTGGGTGACCTGCTTTTCAAAAAAGGCGAAGTTAAACGCGCTGAATCTGTCTGGGAAAAAATTAAAGATGATAATGACAATATCTGGAAAAAGCTGGCTCAAGAGAAGTTGAAGCAGGCCGACTGGGATATCAATTACAAAAAGCATATTAAGAGAATTCCGGCGATGGCAAAAAAAGAGGAAGAAAAATGAGTCCAATTCAATACGGTTCCTTCGAAGTTCAAAGTTCTGTTATGCAAAATTTGCTGAAGCTTATTGGCCAGAATACGGATAAGAAGTTTTTTATTATTGTTGGCAGCACCGGCAGCGGTAAAACCACAATGGTGAACTACATTAATAAATGTGCTTTCGGCGGAGCTCAGCAAAATATTTTTGATGAGACCGAAGTTCAAGGTTCGCCGGAATCAGCGATCGTGAGCACCACGAAAGAGGGCGCCTACGACGTTATTAAGCAATTCAGCAAAGATCAGACGCTAATCGTGGAAATGCCGAATTTGTGCGACCGAAAGGCCGATATCATTGTTTTTACTCAGTTTTTCTTACAAGTTTTAAGTTTAATGAATGGCACTAAAACGGCAAAATTAACCGATAAGGCCGCTGAAAAGCTCTTACAATATAACTGGCCGGGTAACTTCCGTGAGCTGGAGGCCGTACTTGAAGAAGCTTTCGAGACTTCTTTAAAGGCAGACAGCAAAGCGACCATAGAGCCTGAGCACATTACACTTAATCTTCCTACAGAAGGATTGGCGTTTAATATTGGTCAAAAGCTTGATGAAGTCGAAAGAAAATATATTTTGCAAACGCTTTATTTCGTTCATCAAAACAGAACCAAAGCAGCCGAGATTCTTGGAATTTCAATTCGTACTTTAAGAAACAAAATTAATCAGTACCGAGAGGAAGGTTATTTATGAGCAGTAATCTGTTCGACAAAACAACCGATGCGCTGGCGTCATCGCTGGCGCTCCGTCAGATCCGCCATAATGTGACTTCGGCCAATATTGCGAATGCGGAAACTCCGAACTATCACGCTAAAAAAGTCGACTTCGAAGATGCTTTGGCGAAGGCCCTCGATATGGACGGTACAAACAATCTTGGGGCAACTCATGGTGACCACTTTGCAACAGGCGGGAAGCCGGCAGTCGAGCCGGGAATTTATGAAAACCCTGATGTGGCTGTTAACAACGATGGTAACACCGTTGATTTAGAAAAAGAAATGTCAGCATTGGCGGAAAACTCGATCCTGTATAAATCCGCATTGCAGTTAATTAATAAAAAAATGGCGGCAATGAAGTACGCCATTAGCGAAACCCGGTAGGTAGTTAGATGGCAGATTTTTTATCTGGTTTTAGAATTGGCGGAAGCGGGATGGCGGCACAACGTGCCCGCATGAACACGATTTCGTCTAACTTAGCCAACATCAACACGACCCGTACTGCGGAAGGCGGCCCGTACCGCCGTAAGGACGTGGTTTTCACGGCCATGCCCGATTCGAAATCTTTCGGCGAGGTCCTGAATGTTGATGACCCGAAGGCAGATTTTAGTCGAGTTCAGGTGACAGATGTTGTTTATGACAAAAAGGCGCCGTTACTGAAATACGAACCTCATCATCCGGATGCGAATGAAGAAGGTTATGTGGCTTATCCCAACATCAACATGATGGAAGAGATGACCAATATGGTACAGGCTCAGCGGTCGTACGAGGCTAACGTACAGGCTGTGCAGGCGACTAAAGATATGGCTTTAAGTGCGTTAGAAATTGGTAGATAATAATTAGAGCAATTGCACTCATGAAAGAGCGTAATTAGTTCTGTGATTTAACATAGTTAGGGAGTATAGACCATGGATGGTTTTACAATCTCAAATGCGAACCGCTTCTTAGAAACAGGAAGTTTAGATAACAAATCTGTAAAGTTGGAACCATCAGTTTCAACAAAAGATGCAGGTCCATCATTCGCCGATACTCTCAAAGAAGCTGTCAACAATGTGAATGTTCTTCACAATGAATCAGACCGCAAAGCTCAGGAACTTGCGACAGGAAAATCAGATGACATTGCCGGTGCAATGATCGCGCAAGAGAAAGCTGACATCGCATTACGTGCGATGGTTCAAGTCAGAAATAAAATTATAGATGCTTACCAAGAAATCATGAAGATGCAGGTGTGATGTGAATAAGATTTTTACGGGTATCATTGGGCAATTTAATGAATTCTACAAGTCACTGGGGCCGACGAAGCGCCTGGCTTTACTGGCTTCATTATTCATCGCCTTCGTTGCTGTTTGTTCTGTGATGTTCATGGCATCTGGAAAAGATTATTCGGTTTTATTCACAAATATTCCGAGCGATCAGGTTCCTGTGCTGATTGAAAAACTTAACGGAAAGAACGTTCCGTATGTTTTAACTGACGACGGCAAAACAATTAAAGTTCCAAAAGACTATTTGCATGCCACACAAATGCAACTGATGTCTGAAGTCGGTTCTTCTAAAATGGGAAGTATCGGTTTAGAGCTTTTTGACAAACAGGATTTCGGAATCAACTCTTACGCTCAGAAGATTAATTATCAGCGCGCTTTGCAAGGCGAGTTGATGCGTGCGGTGAATACTTTAACACCTGTAAAACAATCTAAAATTATCTTAGCTTTACCTGCTAAAAAAACAATGATGGAAGAGTCGGCTCCGCCTTCGGCTTCGGTTGTTGTTGAGTTACACCCTGGTAAAGAGCTCTCTGCAGAACAAGTTCGCGGTATCCGTTACTTAGTTGCAAATGCAGTTGAAGGCATGGATGTTGAGCGCGTAACGGTTATTGATGACCGTGGTAAAATGATTTCACGTATTTCTGACGGCGCGACAGGCGCTTCGAATGAAATCATGGAGCTGAAATCAAAAGTAGAAAAAGAATTAGAAGGCCGCATTGAATCGATTCTTTCTAAAGTGGTTGGCCACGGCAAAATCGTGGCGAAAGTCGATGCGACGATCAATAACAAAGTTGTTACAGCCGTAGAAGAAACGGTTGATCCAGATAAAACTGCGATTCGCTCGCAAACGTCTCAGGAAGAAGCTTTAGACGGGTCACGCACAAGCCCAACGGGTGTGCCTGGTTCACGCTCTAATATTCCGGGTGCAGAGGACAACAACGGCCAGGTGGGATTCCGCCAGGACGTTAAAAAAGAATTAAAAACAATTAACTATGAAGTTCCTAAGACTGTAAAAAACATCAAAGAGGCCGCCGGCGCAGTTGAAAAAATCTCGGTTGCGGTTCTGATTGACGGTGTGAATACGACAGTAACCAAAGCTGACGGCACAACCGAAACAAAATGGGCACCGCGCACAGCTGAAGAAGTGGCGAAATACGAAAACCTGGTGAAGAGTGCCATCGGTTATGTTGGCACCCGTGGAGACAGCGTAAGAATCGAATCGATCCAGTTTCAGCCTGAAGATTTCACAGAGTCTGAAAAAATCTTAACGACTCTTGAAAAGAAAAAGCTGGTTCAGTCATTATTTAAATGGGGCTTGTTAGGCTTTGCAATGATGCTGTTCTTCTTCATGGTGATCCGTCCGTTCATGCAATGGATTACAGATTCTTTCACCGACTCTGTTGAAGAAATGTTACCAAGAACAATCGAAGAGCTGGAAGAGCTGCAATCTGTTGATAACTCTTTACCTGGTTTAGGAAATGTTCTTCCGATTTTACAGGAGTCTGTCGACCCTGAAAAAGCGGAAAGTGAATTACTTAAAGACCGTATTATTACATTGATGCAAAAAGATGAAGAAAAAGCATCTAGTGCCATCAACATGTGGGTTGCGAGGAAAGAATAATGAAAATCGGAAGATTTGAAAACCTTGAGTACGAACAGCTTCGCGGTATAGACAAGGCCGCTATTCTGATTAACTACATCGGAAAAGATGCTATTAAAGTTCTTTTCAAAAAGATGGAAGATACAGATATTAAAAAAGTTCTTCACTTGATGACCAAATTCAAAGTTGTACCTGTCAGCGTGACTAAAAAAGTGCTGGAAGAGTACTACGAAATGCTTTCGGAATCTGAAGAATTCATTTTCTCTGCGCAAATGCAAAGTAAAGATATGATTATCGATGCTTTAGGTGAAGAGCGGGCCCGCGGAATCCTGGGTGGACTGAATATCAGTTCAGGTTCGGGCCGTACTTTAGAATCTCTTGAAATGGTCGATGCGAAGTCTTTATCTACATTCTTAGTGAATGAGCACCCGCAAACAGTTGCGGTTATCTTAGCCCACTTAGAGCCTGAGAAAAAAGGCGAAGTTTTAAGACGCTTACCTGAAAGCTTGCAGGCCGAAGTTGTGCTTCGTATGGCGAACTTAGATAACGTTGACCCTGAGTTGATCTCTGAGATCGACAAAGTGTTAAAAAATCAGTTGTCATCTTCCCACACTGTTGAACAGGCCTCTCTTGGCGGTGTTCAGCCGGTTGCAGAGATGCTGAACGTTATGGATAAAAACTCTGAGCAGTCGATCATGTCACGCTTAGAAGAAAAAGATCCGTTGTTAGCAGAAGAGATCAGAAAACTGATGTTCGTATTTGAAGACATCGCTAAAATCGATGATCGCGGTATTCAGATTCTTCTTAAGGAAGTTCCGAATGATAAATTACTTCTGGCTCTTAAAACGGCGCATGAAGACATCAGAACTAAGATTTTTAAAAATATTTCAGCCCGTGCGGCAGACATGTTACGTGAAGACCTTAACAACATGGGGCCTGCACGTTTATCGGATGTTGAATCTGCTCAGCAGGAAATCGTTAATGCTGCCCGCCGCTTAGAGGCGGAAGGCAAAATCATTATAGCTCGTGGTGGTACAGAAGATGCGATGGTCTAGTATTTTAAAGCAGGATCATGAGGAAGTTGAAAAGGATGTAACGATTCTCAGTTACACGCCCAAGCAATTTAACTTCGGCACACCTGAAGCTGCTTTAGACTATTTGAAAGAAAAAGAACTGGGTTCTGACTTCATCATGAGTGATGTTTTAAGAAACACCACCGGCGTTGAAGAGATCGAAAGACTCAGCGAAGAGCAGAAAATCGAACAAAAGGTTTTAGATAAAATCTCATTACTACAGGAAGACGCTTACAAAATGGCGTATGACCTGGGTTTTGAAGAAGGCACGAAAAAGGCCATTGAAGATAAAACCGCAGAGCTCGAGCAAAAACTGGCAGAGTTGGGCCAATTAACGGCTACATTAACCAAAATTAAAGAAGAAATGGTCTATCAGAACGAGGCTCACATGCTTCGTATGATCTATGAGATCGCTTCCCGGCTGGCGTTTGATCATGTAACTGAAAAACAAGAAGTTGTTCTGATTATGATTAAAAAAGCTATTGAAGAAGCTCAGGCCGAAGAAAACGTGAATGTTCGCGTTTCATCAGCCCAATTAGAATTCTTAGAGCAGGTGAAGCAGTCCTCAGGCCGCGAGTATGAATTTTTGAAAAAAGTTAAGTTCGAAGGTGTGGATAACGTTTCTGTCGGAAGTTGCGTCGTTGAAACCAACTACGGCGTGATCGATGCCCGTATCGAAGAGCGTATTGATAAATTATGGAACGAACTTAAACAAGCAATGCCGAAGGTTAAATCTCCTATCGAGCCTACATGAATATAAATTTTGATAAGTACACAAGCATTCTGAATAACACGCATCTTACAAAAGATAGCGGTAAGGTCACGGAAGTGACCGGTTTGCTTATTAAAGGCTTCATTCCCGGCGTGAGTGTGGGAAGTATTGTGGAAATCCATACGGCCGCATCAGATAAACCTATTATGGCTGAAGTCGTCGGATTCAAAGACCGTCAGGTTTTAATGATGAGTTTAGGCGGCCAGCGCGGGATCTCGATGGGTTCAAGAATTGTTCTCAGCAAATCCGTTGCAACCGTAAAAGTCAGCGATGAGCTTTTAGGCCGCGTCGTAGACGGGCTTGGATTAGCACTTGATAACGGGCCCGAACTTGAAATTTCAGAAGAGGTTTCTTTGTACGGCGAAGTGGTAAATCCGCTTATGCGCCAGCCCATCAGAGAATCTTTAGATGTCGGTGTTCGGGCGATTAATTCTGTTTTAACTGCGGGCCGTGGCCAGCGCGTGGCGATCATGGCGGGTTCGGGTGTCGGTAAGTCGGTCTTAATGGGCATGATGGCCCGTCAAACCGAAGCTGACGTGAATGTGATTGCGCTGATCGGCGAGCGTGGCCGTGAAGTGCGCGAGTTCATTGAAAATGAGCTTGGTGAAGAAGGCATGAAAAAAACAATCGTCGTCTGTGTGACGAGTGATCAAAGCCCGTTATTACGTATGCGTGGTGCTTTCGTTGCGACTGCCATTTCAGAGTATTTCGCAGCCAAAGGTAAAAATGTTTTATTAGTCATGGATTCAGTTACCCGTTTTGCAATGGCGATGCGTGAAATCGGTCTCAGCATCGGTGAGCCGCCAAGCACACGAGGTTATACGCCTTCGGTGTTCTCTACATTGCCGAAATTATTAGAACGTGCAGGTAACTTCGAAGGTTCGGGTTCAATTACGGGATTCTATACAACTCTCGTTGAAGCCGATGACATGAATGACCCGATCGGGGATTCTGTGCGTTCAATTGTGGACGGCCACATTGTTTTAAGCCGTGAACTGGCCCACAAAGGCCACTTTCCTGCCATTGATATTTTACAAAGCGCCAGCCGTGTGATGAAAGCCGTATCTACAAATGATCACGTGCGTATGGCACAAAAGCTTCGCGAAATCATCGCGACTTACAGAGACGCCGAAGACCTGATTAACGTGGGGGCTTACAAAGCCGGTGCCAATCCTAAAATTGACCGTGCCATTAAGGTTATTGACCAGGTTAATGACTTCTTAAGACAGAAAACTGAAGACCACTCGAATATGAATCAATGTTTGCGTCAGCTGGCGCAGATAACAATGGGCTAATTTTTTTGAGGCACTGTGAATTCACAGTGAATTAAGTGAAGAAATTTAAATTTCGTCTCGAAAAAGTTTTAATGCAAAGACAGATCGTTGCCGATCTGGCGCAACGAAGTTTGGCAGAAGCGCAGATGCAGTTAAACGCTGAAATTGATGTGCGTGACGAGATGGTGTCGGTAAAAGAGCGTTCCTTAGAAGAACGGGCCAAGTCCGTGGAATCCACGACAGACTGGGCTAACAGCGTGGCGCAGATCAATCAATTCCTAACCGGACAGGACGTTCGGATTAAAAGACAGAACGAACGTATTAAAGAAACAGAAAATTTAGTCGAGGCTAGGCGCGAAATTTTGCGGCACGCCGTTTCTGAGGTTAAGATATTAGAGAGGCTTGAAGAGAAAGAAAAACAAAGCTTTATGAAGGAATTAAATAAAGCCGAGCAAGCCGAAGCGGACGAGTTAACGGTTCTGAGATTTTCAAGGAATGAAAATCTTAAATAAAGGAAGTCATGAAGACTGGATACGATCAGCACTTTAAAAAAATAAAGCGTTCTACTAAATCTCAAGCTTTAGATTTAAAGAAACTTAAATCTTCAAATTCATCTTCGTCAGGCAAAAAAGAGAAGAAAGCATTTCCACTGGCTCCGTTAATGGGTTTTATCGCCATTGCCGGAACAGGGTTATTGTTTTTAAGCCAATTTGAAACTATTGAAACTTACATCAGCAAAGTCGAAATCGGGCTTGGTGTTGCAAACGCAGCTGAAGAGGTAAAACCAACGGGCACTCCTGTAGAAGCGGCCGTTGCCGGTGGTGTTGAAAAGACAAATCTGGTTGAAGCAAAAAAGTTAGATGACACTGATTACTTATTTAAACTGGCTGACCGTAAAAAGCAGTTAGATAAACGTGAAGAAGAATTGACTAAGCAGGCGGCGCAGCTTGAAAAGCAAAAAGCAGAGTTAGCTGAAAAGCTGGCGCAGCTGGAAGACGTACGCGCGAAAATCTCTGCAGCATTGCAGGACCGTATTAAAGCTGACGACGGTAAAGTGGAAGTGTTAGTTCAGATGTATACAAACATGAAGCCCGCACAAGCTGCTAAAGTGTTTGAGTCTTTGGATGAAGATTTAGTTATTGAAATTTTAAGCCGCATGAAAAAGAAAAGTGCGGCGGATATTTTGAATTTAATAAAGCCTGAAAAGGCACAGCTGTTTGCTGAACGTTACACCGGTTACCGAACGCCGGCGAGTAGCGCGAAGTAAGCATAAGAAAAGCTAACAAGTAAGTTAGCTTCAACGGCAACAAGGAGGGAAATGTTTGAAAAAATGATCGGTGTCAGCCCCCCACAAGTGGGTAAGGGCGAAGGTTCTAAGGTCGCTAACGTAAAGGACTTTAAGGAAACCGCAGAAAGTAAGAGCGCTTACAAAAATGATTTTGAAAAAGCTCTGAAAGAGAAACAGCTAAAAGCTGATCACAAAGCGGAACCTGAAAGAAAACTGAATGTAGCGAAGAAGGATGAACCGAAAGCCTTAAAAAAAGATAAGAAGTCATCTGGGGGAATTAAAAAGAAGATGACGGATGTTGACGATAAGATGGTTTCAAACAACATGGCCTCAAAAGAGAGTGTGGTTGAAGCCCCGGTAGCAAAAGAAACAGCTCCGGCGATGATCAAAACCGACAACACAATAAAAGAAGTAAATCCGGAAGCTCAAGCAGCGCAAAATGCAGCTTTGGCGATGACTCCTGCAAGCGAAGCGGTTGAAGCAGTTGATGCAAAGACCGTTGATCTGCAAGGACCGTTGCAAAAGCTGTCTATTGACCCTTCTTTGGAAGCTCAATTGGCGAAGGCTCAAGCGGCTGTGCCAGAGGCGAACGTATCGCCAGAGGCATTGCAGGCCGCACAGCAAAGCCAGCAGCAGCAGCCTGAGTTATCGGTTGAAGCTCAGTTAGGGGCAGCAGTAGGTTTAACACCTGAAGCTGAAACCAAGAAGCCTGCGAAAGATCTGCAGAAGCTGAATGAAGCCCCGGTAAAATCCAACGCTCCATCAACATTTGAGAAAAATGTTTTAGAAACTTTGCAAAAAGAAAGTTCTTTAAACTCAGGATCTGAACAGTCTTCTCAAAAAGAGCAAAGCGGTTTTGACCAAAAAGACAAAGGTGATTTGAAGTCCGATTTATCAGGAAATCAGTTGCACCAGTCTGCAGGTCAGTCGCACTCGTCCTTCAAAACCCATTTAGAAGCCGGAGCTGCAGCCAGCACTTCCTCTCAAATGGATGCCTCTCAACTGGAAGCGCGCCGTGAAGATAATGTTAACGAGATCATGAAAGAAGCTCAGTATCTTGTTAAAAAAGGCGGTGGCGAAGTTACAGTTAAGATGAGCCCCGAAGGAATGGGAGAGGTCCAGCTAAAGGTCGTGCTTGAAAACGGAAAGTTAAACGTTGAAATGCAGACTCAGGACCGAGATGTAAAAAAACTCATTGAAGAAAGTTTATCTGAACTAAAGTCCGGTCTAGCGGCTCACCGTTTAAGTCTGGAACATGTTAAGATAGATACTGTGAATGCAACAAATGCTGACAACAGCGCGCAGTTGCAGTCAAATTTAAACCAGCACTCAGAAGGTCGGCGTGACCTTTGGCAGGAAAGTTTTCAGCAGTCTCAACAACAGCTGAATCAGCAAACCCGTCAAAGACTTTCAGCAGATTCTTCGCGTGCGACCGGTTCAATCGGCGCAGTCAGTACACCAAGAAGTTCTCAGGCTCAGGCTTTAAGAACTTACGGCGGCACTAAAGGCGCAAGTCTGAACAGGGTGGCCTAAAAAGCAAACGCTAAAGTAGCAGGAGAGTAAAACATGACAATGTCAGTTAAGCACAATACGAAAACGTGGTCGGATGCAAAAACTCCGGAACGTGAAGACATGGCCGTTGGATCGCTGACTCCTGAAGAAAAACAAAAAATCGGCTCAGATGATTTACGTGCAGTTTTGAATAAAGCTGCAGATAAAAACTGGGTTGATGATAATAAGCGAGTTGCAGGTCACGGTAACGACAAAATGGATAAAGATGCGTTTTTTAAATTGATGTTAGCTCAGTTGAAGAATCAGGATCCAATGAACCCGCTGAAGAATCATGAAATGGCGGCACAGTTGGCGCAGTTCTCATCACTCGAGCAAATGTCGAACATGAATACAACTTTATCAAGAATCGAAGGAAAAAATTCAAAACCGGAACAGTTTCAGGCGTTGAATCTCATTGGGAAAACAGTTGCAGGGGATTCATCACGTGTTGTTCGAACGAACTTTGACAAAGATCATGATTTCAATTTCGAACTTCCTCAGGATGCTTCTGATGTAACAGTGAAATTGATGAGTGACCGTGGTCAATTACTTCGTGAGTTCAAACTTACAAACATGAAAGCCGGTGCGAATAAAGTTTCATGGAACGGTAACAATGAATCAGGAATCAAGCAGCCCGCTGGAGAATATTTCTTCCAGATCGAAGCCAGAAACGGCATGGGTGGCAAGGTTCCGGTTAGCACGCAGTTCAGAGGAGAAGTCTCAGGTCTTAGTTTTTCGGCCGAAGGCCCTGTATTACAGGTCGGAAGTCAGACAATTAAGATGAAAGACGTAACGCAAATTACAGACTCAAGTGCCCAAGGTCTTAAGCAGAACGACCAGAATGTAAAAAACTCTACTAGCCTTGACTTGAAAAATGATGATGACACAAAGCAAACTGATATCAAGGAAGAAGCGAATGTTTCATCAAACACAGAAGCAAAACGCCGAGGAATCGGTACTGCGGATGTGATGTCTGATTTTGCTATGTCGAATGACTTCATGGCGAAACTGCAGAAAGAGATGAAATAAAGATGGATAAGCTGAAGACGAACGCGGCCCTTGTAAACGGCCTCGATAGAATTCAGAATCTGATCCCAACGAAACCGGCGGAGATTAAAAAACCCGAAGGTACCGAAGGGGCAAGCTTCAAAGAAGCCTTAGGCGACGCGCTGAAGTCCGACCAGGTAAAAGCTCCGGCAATTGATCCGAAGCTGGCACAAGGGAAGACAGACGCTGTAGCGCTGAAGTTTTCGAATCACGCGATCGAGCGGATGCAATCTAGGGGAATCACTTATTCTCCGGATGATCTGACAAGACTGGGTGAGGCGGTAAAGAAGGCGGCTGCTAAAGGATCGAAGGATACATTAGTGTTAATGGATTCATCGGCCCTGATCGTGAGTGTGAAGAACAACACGGTCGTTACAGTGATGGACAAAAACGCTTTAAAAGAAAACGTTTTTACCAACATTGATAGCACAATCGTAATGTAATAAATCCTGCCCGACGTGCAGGTAAAGTTTTAGGGCTGGTCCTCGTAGAGGGGGCCCTTCATAAACGAAAAGAGTTAACGACAAACTCTTTTCTTAAACAGGTTAAGCCGACTGCTTAACCGCATGACATGGAGGTCATAATGGGTATCTTATCATCAATGTGGACAGGTATTTCCGGTTTGAATGCGCAAGGCGAAGGCTTAAGCGTAGTTGCAGACAATATCGCCAACGCTAACACGACAGGTTTTAAAGCGTCACGTGCAGAGTTCGAAGACATCATGTCTCGAAACGTAAAAGGCATAGACGGTGGTAATCAGTTGGGCCGCGGTGTGCGTATCGGTGCAATCAATCCTCTTTTGTTACAAGGTAATATCGACAATACAGATCGCGGAACAGATTTAGCGATCAACGGTGATGGTTACTTCCAGGTTAAAGGATCGCAAGGTGTATCGTACACTCGTGACGGTTCTTTCACTTTTGACCGCAACGGCCACTTAGTTACTAAAAACGGACAGCGTGTACAAGGTTACTTAGCTGATGAAAAAGGAAAAATTGAAACTCGTATCGGCGATATCAAATTCCCGAATGCATTAGTTAACGCTCAGGCAACTAAAGAAGTTAATCTTGAGCTGAACCTAGATTCTCGCGCAATTGCTGACGCAAAAGTTTTCGACGCAAAAGATCCGTACAAAACTTCTGACTTCGCAACTGCAGTAGAAATCTACGATTCACAAGGTAACAAACACGTAATGAACTTATTCTTCAATAAGGGTCAAGACCGTAATTGGACATACCGTGGATTAGTTGACGGTAAAGAAGTTGAAGGAACACCGGCAGATCAGGATTTAGCTTCAGTATGTGAAGGTAAAGTTGCTTTCACTGAAGATGGTAAACTGTTATCTCAAGAGATGTCAGTTTCTAACTTCAACTTCACGAATGGTGCAAAACCGGATCAGCAAATCAAAATCAACTTCGGTGATGCGATTGCCAACGGTGGTAAAGGTGAAGGTACTAAGCAGTTCGGTAAAGAGTCTGATGTTATCAAATGGGCTCAGGATGGTTCTTCTGCAGGTACAGTAACGAATTTATCATTCGACGATAAAGGTATCTTAACTGTTTCTTACTCGAACGGTAAAGTTGTGGATTTAGGTCAGGTGCTTTTAGCACGCTTCGAAAATCCTGAAGCTTTATTCAAACAAGGTGGAAACTTATTCAAGCAATCTCGTGATTCAGGTGAGCCTTCATTAGGTGGAGCTCGTCAAGCCGGCCGCGGTTCGATTATGTCAAAATCTCTTGAGCGTTCTACAGTAGATATCGCTTCTGAGTTCGTAAACATGATCACTCAACAGCGTGCGTTCCAGGCGAATGCGAAATCGGTATCGACAGCAGATGAATTACTGAACGAAGTAATTCAAATGAAGAGATAATAGATAGTTAGTTCTTTAAAGCGGGTCTTCCTAGTCAGTTGACCCGCCAATTAAAATAAAATTAAAAACTTAACAGGCTGCCTAGTCAGCTGCCGGTTAGGTGTTACCTAAAAACTCCATAAAATAAAGTCGTAAAAGCCTTTGAGCGTAATGCTCACGGGCTTTTTTTTTACGTTGCGAAAAACCGAACTCTCGTTTATATTGAATTTATCAACCCAAATAAGGAGGACATTATGATTGCAGCTTTCAATACCGTGAAGACATTGTCCTCTTTGGTTTTTGCACTCTAATCATTTAGGCTTTTCTCTCCCGGAAATATTACATTTTTTTAACTAGAGTGCTCATTATTTATTTTGGAGTACAAATTGAATTTAATTCAAAAAGAAGTCTTTCGGGTTGTTTTCGAAAGCAGGGAAAACTATCGCCTTGTTGATAGTAACGGTAACGTTTTAGCCGGGGAAATTTCCGGCACGTACCGCAATTCAGAAATGCCTTGGCCCGTGGTGGGCGATTGGGTCAGTGGAAGAAGGCTGCCGGGCGAAACCGGTGACTGGCTTCTCATTGAAGCGATTGAAGAACGTAAAACGGTCATCAAACGCAAAGATGCAGAGCTGAAGAAATTCAGCCGGTGATATTGCTGAATAAGATTGAAACGGGCGGCGAGGCTGAAAATTATTTAGCCGAGCTGAAATCCCGGTTTCCATCGCTGCCTGTCGCCGGCGTCAGCGCTTTAACGGGGCAACTGGGCCCTATTCGCGATTTCATGAAAGCAGGAACGACAGTTACATTTGTGGGGTCTTCCGGCGTGGGTAAAAGCAGTTTGATAAACGCAGTCTTAGGACGGCAACACATGCATACAGGTGAAATCAGAGAAGACGACAGTAAAGGACGGCATACCACAACCCACCGTGAACTGATTTTCACGG
This sequence comes from Pseudobdellovibrio sp., assembly GCA_020696855.1. Classification (GTDB taxonomy): domain Bacteria; phylum Bdellovibrionota; class Bdellovibrionia; order Bdellovibrionales; family Bdellovibrionaceae; genus Pseudobdellovibrio. The sequence goes on along the minus strand of JAJFMT010000047.1, from coordinate 2,343 downwards.
CGGATGGTGCAGCGATTATCGATACACCGGGGCTACGCTCGGTCGGTTTAACCGAAGATTCACAAATGGGAGAGTGGTTCAGTGATGTTGAAAACTTATTTTCGCAGTGCAAATTTGCAGACTGCAGTCACAACACCGAACCCGGTTGCGCCGTTCAAAACGCGTTAGCTCTGGGCCGGCTCGATATCAGTAAGTGGGAAAACTATTTACAGATGCAGAAAGAAATCCGCTTTGAAAAACGTAAATCCGATAAGGCGCTTCAGTCAGAAGAAAAGAAGAAGTGGGCCAAGATCGGACAAACGTTTAAGAAGATTAAAAAAGAGCGGGAAAGATAACGGCAGCTATTCAATGATTTGAAAGTTAATCCAGCTGAGTGCGAGGCCTACGCCAGGCACTCGTGCTGCCGCCCATTTTCCTGTAATATTTTTTGTAAAAACGACGGACCTGATCGGATGGGCGTGCCCTGGCTGCCACGTCGGAAAGCCATGTTGCTCGATCAGGTAAACTTTTACCGTGGTTGCGTTAACAACTTCGACATAACGAACGATGGCCACATGGCCCATTGGACCAATATCAAAATTCAATGCCGATCCGGGAGCAGGAGGCTCTGTCGCTTCGCCTGAATTTTTTAAAATCAAACGGAGGTTTTGGCTGTTAAATGAGTACACGCCGCTTCTAAAGCGGGCGGCGATGTTTTGGACGACATCCTTCGCGTTTCCAAGCCCGATGCCAAGTTGCGTGGGAATTCCAAATGTGGTTTTCAAAAACCTGTGTGCCAGCTCAGTACATTGGTAAAAACCATTTCGTTGATTTGAAAAGGCGGGCACGTTTAAAAAACGGTCAAACTCTTCACCGTGATTTTTCCAGATGGGAGTGTGCTGGATTTCGCCCTCACCGACATTGATTAACAATGTCTGAGGACTGTAAAAATCCTGCAGTTGAGCAGCAAAACAAAAATTTGAAAACAAAATAAAAGCCGTAAAAGCCAGTCTCATAGCGACTTCTATCGGAGACCAGCTTTTGGACTTTTGCAAGATATTAAATTTATTGCCAACAATAAGCGTAAGTCTCTCCGTTTTTATACACGAGAGACTTGCTGTTTAAACGAATAACCAGGTTGATTGCGGCACTTTTAACAGTGTCGTAACAGTGGGTCACATCATCTGAATCATCCCAGCAGTTCTGATCATCCCACCAGGTTTGAGTATTCAGCTGTAATTCATTCGCTGCCGCGACTTCGCGGTAAGTTGTAAAAAATGATTCAGAAACCGTCGAGATTTTTCCTGAAGTTGTAGACAAGCCTATTCCGGTCAAGGTTGTCGATGGGAAGTCAGGGCCAAACGAAGGTGACGTGTAACTGACAGACACGGGCTTTGCCGCATTTGAGATCTCGTTAGGTGAGGATTTGTCTGACGACGCGCAGCCTTTGATTTTATTTGTCCACGCATGAACATCAGCTACTTTTACAGATCCACCTGAGGTATCGAACATTTTTCGTAATTTGTCATAGGCCCCAGGGCTTGCTCCTGCTTGAACGCTCAATGATGCTGAAATAATGCTCACAATTAATAAAATAAGTTTCATATTAACCCCACCTTTTCGGTTTTTATTTTTGTGATACGTAAAAGCAAGGCCAGTGCCATGAAATTTTGGCCCCGGCGATTCTCGCGACTCTTGCCGGAACTGGGTCTCAAACCCAACCAAAGCGGGCAGCCCTTGCTTTCCCAATTTTCGTGAGCCAAAATTTTTAAAAGAGGACGAAAAGATGAAAGCTTTGATTTTAGTATTTAGTATTTTGGCGTGCACAAATGTTTTTGCAGCTGTTTCAGGAGTGTTCGTTGTCGTCCGGGGAAAAGTCTTTATTCAAAATTTAAAAAAAGAAGTCACTCAGGCAAAAGTAAAATCAGTTATCTATCCCGGTGAAACGGTTTGGACAGAGGCAGACGGCAAAGCAAAGATCGTTATGTCAGACCGTAACGTCATCAACGTTTTACCAAATACAAGATTGAAACTTGAAATCTACACGAATGAACCGAATAATAAAAACGTCGAACTTCAAATCACTGAAGGCCGCGTTCGCTTAGATGTGCAGGAAAAATACGATGGCAAAGCCAGTAAGTTTGAAATTAAATCCAGCGTGGCTGTCGCGGGCATTCGCGGTACAGAGCTGATCTTCGAACATATTCCTCAGAGTGAAGCGAACATAAATAACACGTCTACCGTGACTGTATTGACAGGAAAAGTTCAGGTCGACCGGATCGGAACTCTTAAAGATATTCTCGGTTTCGGCGTAAACGGAAAAGTGATCGTCAATTCAGGACAGCAACTCGAAGTAAAAAAAGG
>JAJFMT010000046.1 GCA_020696855.1 Pseudobdellovibrio sp. | reverse complement strand
CGATATTCTCGACTAGCCTCGACTCTAGCCCCCCGCCCATTACCCCGATAAATACAGTATGAAAAAGTTAAATCTTTTAATTTTTACAAGCCTCGCTCTCGCTTCAATTATTTTATCTGCGTCGGTTACACATGCGCAGGAAATTTCAGTTGTTGAAGTTAAGCGAAACATTACACTTGCTGACGATGACGTTGTTTACAGAGACTACTACATCAACGCCGGTGACGGATCTGCTTTAAGAAAAAATTTAGTTGTTAAAGTAAAACGTAAAATCTACGTAAAAGAATCTGCCACTAAAACAGTTGGCGATTTCGAAACACAAGTCGGACTTTTAAAAGTGATACAGGTTGGTAACAAAGTTTCAGTGGCACGTGAATTTAAGTTAACTTCCCGTGATGAAGAAGCCATGCTTGAGCAAACCGGAATTATGGCCGGTGACAAAATCGATTTGAATGGCTCTTATATTGATTACTCAAAGCCGAACTACAAAAAAACTTCTGAAAATGAAGTAAAAAAGCCTGAGCCCGTCCAAACAGCAGGGCTTGATTCAGCTAACGTAATTGAGTCTTCAAGCACTGCTCCTGTTACCACTGCGCCAACTACAACTACCGAGGCGCCGTCAACAACAGAAACCCAAAAGGCGGATGATAAACGTATCCCTGCCAATGAATTGCCGCCTCTGCTGAAGAAGATCATTCCTCTTCCTACAACGATATAAAAAAATTTCACGCTACCTATTAAATCAGCTCTTAAATTAGGGTAATTAAAACTACCCTAACCCCTTGTTTTGTGGCACAAAATGTACCCATGAGTGACACCTATTTTCGCGTCCGGCTTTCTAATGTTAGCACCCCTAAAGAACAAGAAGTTACCAACTTCTGTTTTTCACACAAAGCTTTGGGCCTTAGCGAAGTTTTAAGTTTCACACAGCCAGATTTAACTTACGACCCATCGCTGATTTCACGCCAGGCACTTGAACTTGATGTTTTTTTTGAAAGCCGCCCTACTGATGACTTCTTCAATGGACTGAAAGAAAATTTCTCTGAAGTGCGTTGTGCCACTTCTGAAGAAGAAAGCAAAGACTGGTTAGAAGAATGGAAGAAAGGTTTTGTTGCTTTCAAACTGATTGGCAAAGTTTGGGTTGTTCCATCGTGGTTACCAAAACCACCGGAAGCCGAAATCGAAATCAAGATTGACCCGGGAATGGCGTTCGGTACCGGCACTCATGCAACAACGAAGATGGCTTCTTACTTCATTAATAAAATCGCAACTGAATATCCGAACGAAATAAAAAATTGGACAGCATGTGATGTGGGTACCGGCACTGCCATCCTAGCCGTCCTTGCAGAAAAGCTGGGATACGGTCTTATCACAGGTGTCGAAATTGATGTGGAAGCCCGAAGAAAAGCCCGCGAAAACTGCGAGCTTAATCAAACTCAGCACGTTGAGATTACCAATTTGCAATTAGATGAATTACGCGAGCAATACGATGTTGTCGTTGCCAACATCATCGACGGCGTGCTGATCAGACTGCAAAAAGATCTACTTCGCATAACGAAACCCGGCGGTCACTTGTTTCTGACAGGCATTCTTCAGGAGCGTGATAATTTATTTTTCGAAAAATTCATTGAGGCTAATCCGTTAAAGGTTATCAAGCGCATTCAAAAAGATGAATGGGTCGGCTACTGGGTTCAAAGGGTTTAACAAGAATGCGCCGCTACTGGATTGAAAAAAACTCTATCTACAACGACGACGTTACATTCAAAGGGGATGTGTTTCATCATATCTTTGGAGTCTGCCGTCAGGAAAAAGGCCATCACTTCGAAGTCATCACAGAAGATTCAAAAGCTTATTTAGTTGAAGTAACCGCTGTTGAAAAAAAGCAAGCGACCGCAAAGATTATCGAGACCCGAGAAATCGAAAAACTTCCTCATCCGCATATTCACATCGCGCTTTCTGTATCACGTTACAACGTCATGGATAGCATCGTAGAAAAAGCAGTAGAGATGGGTGTGTATTCGATTCTGCCCTTTTGCTCTGACTATAGCTTCATCCGTAAGCCTGAAAATCTGCCTGCGGGCAAAACCGAGCGCTGGCAAAAAATTGTTATCTCTGCCACTCAGCAGTCCGGCCGCGGGGAGCTCATGAAAATCTATGAGCCTGTCGAATGGCAAAACATGCTTAAATTTATTAACCCCAGCGCCCAAAATAAGTGTCTTTTTGCATATGAGGGCGACAGCACTTTAGCGATTAAAAATTATATAGCTTCCATTACCGGAGCCAATAATCCGGCGCCGGAGAATATATGGATTATCGTGGGCTCCGAAGGCGGTTTTTCAGACCAGGAAGTATCACAAATGAAGCAACTGGGCCTAAATCCAGTCACCCTTGGACCCCAAGTTTTACGTGTCGAAACGGCTTGCATGACCTTAGTCTCCGTCCTAAAGTATGAATTCGGGCTCATGGAATAGCCTGGTATTGAGGGGTAAATTTAATGGCTGATTTAACCAAAGATCCTTTTGAAGAATTTGAATTCCGCCCAATCAATGAAGGTCTGGGTTTTCATAAAAAGCAAAAGGCTGCTGCCGCTACATCTGCAAATTTTGAAACGCTGACGTCTCGTCCGCAACCTGCTCCTCGCCAGACATTTAATGTTTCCGATATTCCTGCTGCGCCCGCGCATATGTCGCCTTCGGCAACCAGCACTTTTGCAGCACCACTTCCGCGTTACAACCAGCCTCAGTCCTCTTCTCGCACCAACTTTAATGTTCCGGTTATCGAAGATGATTCGATTGCTAAGGCTCAGACGGCTGTTAATGAAATTCTTAAAAATTTAAATAACAAACGTCATCTGGATTTCGCGACTGAGACTGTTCGTACTCCTGAAGAGCTTCGCAAATCCCGCCCTTACTTATTCGCGGCGACTCTTGACGGGATGTTAATTCTTGCGGCGTTTCTGTTAAGCATGATTATCATGCTGACGATCACACGCGTGGATTTATTCCTGAATTTAACTCACCCTGAAACTTCTGGTTTGATTTACATGGCAACCACGTTGTTATTTGTGTCAGTAACGTTTGTGTACATGGTTGTGAACCGCGCCTTCTTAGGTTTTACTCCGGGCGAATGGGCTTTTGACCAACGCTGTGGAAAATCAAACGAAATGGAGTCCCTGACTTACATTCCTCGAATCGCTTTAAGAAGCTTGATTGTTATCGCTACCGGTTTTGTAACAATGCAGGTCCTGTCTTACTTATTTAACAAAGACGTTGCCGGCCAGATCTCCGGTGTTACTTTGTTCAGAAAAGCGAATGCGTAATTTACCGAGAGTTCTCAACGATTCTAATCTTGGATCTCTCGTTGAATCCTACAAAAAAGAAAATAAGAAAATTGTGTTTACGAATGGCTGTTTTGACCTGCTTCATATCGGCCATGTCACGTATCTGGAAGAAGCCAAAAAGCTCGGTGACGTTTTGATTGTAGGAATCAACACCGATGCCTCAGTTCGAATTTTAAAGGGCCCTACCCGTCCTATACAAAATGAGAATGACCGAAGTGAAATTCTCGCTGCACTTAAAGCGGTTGATCACACCATCTTGTTCGGCGAAGAGACTCCGCTGAATTTGATTAAATCTATTAAACCTGATGTGCTTGTAAAAGGCGGCGACTGGAAGATCGAACAAATCGTCGGTTCAGACTTCGTAATGTCTTACGGCGGTCAGGTGAAATCATTGAATTTCGTTAATGGTAAATCAACTACTGCCATTATCGAAAAATCTAAAACTTAGTTTCTAGCTACGTTATTGTAAGTCTGAATAAGAGATAAAACCTGCTGAGCCGTGCCGGCTAAACCCGTTTCATCATTTGAAGAGCTTAAAGTTGTTAATGCCGGTACCAGCACAACAAAGCTTTGGATAGAAACATTAACATCACTTACAGAACCGCGGCCGCGTTCGTTAAACATGCTGAAATCATTTTGGCTGATCTTCGGAAGATTCGTTTGCAGCAAGTTTAAAACTTTTCCTAACAGCATTTGATCGCGTGTTTGTAACGCTGATTTCAAGTACGAAATATTTTGCGGCAAGAAGTAAGCTACTAAAGCCGAATCTACATAAGACTGGTACGACGCCGGTAAGTTAGGTTGCTCGTGAACTAATTGAGATAAGCTTTGTAACGAAGGAACCGATCGCAAAATCGCAAGACCTAATCCCTTTAAAGTATTGTCATTTTGGTCTAATAAATCAGTAGCCATGGCCTGCAATTCAGTTGAAGTCACTTCACCTTTTCTGAAAGCAGTAACAAATTGGCCGATATTTTCACTCGTAGGGCTAGAGAAGATTAAGGCTCTCCACTCTGCATAAGACTTTTTAGGCTTGGCTTTTCCTGTTTCATCTTCTTGAACTGAATTATCGGGAGCAGAAACAGGAGCTATAAAAGCAGGGCGTGCTTCAGCGGTTACTGACTGGCTTTTAGCCTTATTATCCAAAAGTTTTTTCAATTCTTCCTGACGGGATTTATTGGAAGCCTGAGCCTGAGCTTCTTTAGCCTGCTTCAATTTAACCTGCGCCTGCTTCTTTTTATCTTCGTCTTTTTTCTTAGCTTCAACTTTCGCTTTAGCTTTTGCCTTAGCGATTTCAGCTTTCTTTTTGGCGATCTCTTTTTTCTTAGCTTCTGGTAAACCTTCGTAAACCTGGTCTAATTCGCGTCCATCTAAAGAGTATTCTGAATAAGCCTGATCAGGTCGGGCCATTTTATAATTGATACCGGTTTCAGTTGCGAAGTTGAACTTAGAAGAAACGGATTTTTTATTAATCAAAGTAAAGAAGCCGACAAAAGCAGTAATAGCTGCCACTGCAACTAATGCTAAAAACTTTTCTGCTTTAGAAAGGTTTGAACCCATATCGAACTCCTTACCAATCTTAAAGCACATCCAATACCAACTTGTTAAGCCCATAACGCGCAGGTTTGAGCCAGTTCATTCAAAATGAGACATATTATAGATAAAGGCCGTAAAGGCCATTTAGCGGCACCGGTAATGACAAGTGGTTGATCAGTGATTTAACAGGGGTACATATATAAGGATATGGAAAACCCGGCTATTTTTGCACTGGTTATTTTTGTTCTACGGGACAGTATCCAATTCTTGTGCCCATTTGGGCAGGAAACTGCCGGCAGGTGTCGGGGCGTTTATCGTAAACAGTGCATAGACGTGATTTTGAATCTAAAAAATAGCAGTCTGAATTCGGTTTTTGCGTCAGCATAAAAAACTCAGTGCCTTCACGGTAAGAAGATATATAGCCTTCTTTTTTCAAACGTTTAGCTAATTTCTTAACAGAGTTTTCTGCTTCATCTTGAGTTGTGAGCTCCAAACGAATTAAATCAGAAACTTTAACTTCAACCGGCATCGCACAACAGTTAGCACGGCACTTCGTGCAATTCGTTGAATCGTATTTTCGCCAGCTTGATGGCCTGTCTTTATCAACTTTCATTACTGTCAACTGTTACCAAATTTTGTCACACAGTCAAAGAACTCTACAAAGAATTGTCTCAAAACGAATTAGAAAGCCGTTCGTTATGGACCTTTTATTGATGAGTAACACCCGTATACGTTTATAGAAACGAAAACTAAACCCTTTCCCCAAAGGAGCTTCCCCATGAAAAAGTCTTTCAAGCATTTGCTTGCCGCTACTGTTGTGGCATCGCAATTCATCGCAGGCCACGCATTCGCTGACCAAAGTAAATTAGAGCGAATCACTGAAAAAGTTAAAGATAAGATCAAAAACTCAAGTATCTCTGCAAGCGTAAGCTTAGATTTACTTAACTTTGAAATCGATGACGCCTTTTCTGCAGGTAACGGAATCAGATACCGTTACGTATTAGATGCAGATATGGGCAAATTCTTACGTCAGGACAAATGGTCTGACTACGTTTACCTTGAAGTTTCTCCGGGAGTTGCAATGGCAAGAAGAGAATTGCGTCGTGACGCTGCTTTCGGCCGTTTCTTCGAAAGAGACCAATGGAGTACAGCATTAAAAACTTTCTTATTCTCACCTCTTGATCTGAAAAATTTGAGCTCTGAAAAAGTATTGCGCTTAATCGACGAAGGTAAAATTAAAGCCGGCGACGTATTAGCGGTTACTCTTGATAAAGTTACATTCTTAGGTTTAGCAGGCGGCGGAAACTACGGCGGCGTTGGAATCCATGGCCGTCTTGGTAAAGCTTGGGTCGGTAAATTAACTGCTAAGTTATTCGTAAAAAAAGACAAACAAATCCAGTTAGTATTTGCTGATGCTGATGAAAACTCGATTCAAGCAGGCGGAGATGTTAAAATCGGTTTAGGTATCGCAGGTATCGACTTAAAAATCTTAAGCATCGACCAGAACTTCCGTCTACGCGGAAACGCAGAACTTGAGACTTTCACATACGATTTGAGCCGCGGTGCTGACTCTAAAGCTGCTAAAGCTTTAGATAAAGTATTAGGTGCTTTAGATAATCCATCTGTACTATTCGACAAATCTTCTTTGAACCAGTTGATCCAGGTTACACCTTCATTATCTAAAGGTTTAATCAACATCACTGAATCTCAAATGTTGAGCGATGACGTAACTTCAGGTGTTACTCGTCAGCAACAAGTGAACAACAACATCGTTGGCGGTGCTTATGGCCGTACTAAATTCAGCTTATTACCACGTTTCTTAGAATCTACAAACGAACACTCTTCTAACATCAACTTGGTTGACATCAAATTGTCAGGAACTTGGATTAAACCGGGCCAGTACATCATCGGTTACAAATCTAAAACTGAAACTGAAAGAGCTTTCGCAGCCAAAGAGCGTATCAACAACGTAACGAGCTACGTTTACAAACCAACTCCTGAGTTGACTCGCCCTGCTGATGCTAACGGCTACCGCGGTCTTGCTGACTTAATCGGTCTTTCTTACCACACTGATTCTCAGCAAAACTCTAATCCTAAAGAGATGATTACTTACGCTAAACTTTGCAACGCCGGTGTAGTTAACTGCCCACGTTCAATCGACTTACGCGTAGTTGACCCTCAAACTCAGGATGCACGTGGCGCTCAAGGCCGTTCACGTATGAACTCAAACTATTTCTTCACAAAAGGTCTGTTTGAGAAAATCAAAGAACGCATGAATTTCGACCGCAGCTCTGACAATCAAAACCGTGATTCTATCCAGCAGGCACTTGCACCGGTAGTACGCGAAATGGTTGTTTCAAATGCTGAAGATCAAAACAAAGAAATTCAACGTATGACAAACATGTTCCACGATGTTCTTAAGTACAACTGTTACTCGAACTTAAGCGGTATGAATGCAACAGTAGCACAAAGCAACTGGTTCAAACGTACTTTTAACCCTAAGTGTTCAAGCAACCTGTACAGCATCAACGACGAAGTTATCCGTTTGAATATGCCGACATTGTTGATCAGCTTGTTTGACCCTAACATGTTACCTTCATTGTCTGAACCTTCTCGCCGTGCATCTCCTGACCAGATCAGAGAGTTATCAAAAGTATTCTCTGTAGCGGTTTCGACTCGCGCAGTTAACACTGATGGTGATGAGTTAATGGTAAACGGCCAAACATTCGGTTTATCACTTGAAGCTAATATGTCTGATGCATCTCAGATTTCTGAGTTCAACAACTTGGTAAGCATCTGGCAACATCAGAAGAACATGGACTTAAACCACTTCGACCGTATGAAAATGATCGAGTTAAGAAACTAATTCGACCGCGGTTACGAGTTCTACAAAAAACCACAAAACACCAAGAGGCTGCCGAAAGGCGGCCTCTTTCTTTTTAATCTTGGGATGTCCCGTCTCATCTTGATACAGGACTAAATTTAAATTCATGTCGGGTCTAGTCCAGGCCGATAAATAAGTACAACACGTAAACAGGAGACCCACATGAACACGAATTACGATGCCAATATGGTATATCAGTTTTTAACGCAAACACCTGAATCAGCTCTTAAAAAGATGCTGGTAGACCCTAAATTTACAGATATTCACTTTAATGTGCTGATGAAGACTCTCAGAAGCTCGAACGAATCACAGTTCTGCGACCATTTTTACAATTCAACTTTTCCTAAAGCAAAATTCAACGCCAACGAGATTAATCTTAAAGAAAAATTCTGGAATGACTGCGTTGAATGTTTGAATACCCGCGGTTTACTTTCACCTGCACAAAAAGTTGCGGCTTAATTCCCGCCAGTTTTCTGTCTGGATTTAATACTTCCGTTTTTACGTCATGAAGAGGAGCTCGATACCGAGCTCCGTCTTTTAAGCGCCAAGGTGCTTGAAAAGAACCAGCATTTCATTGCAACAGATTCGCTGTCATCGAAACCGGTTTGGGCACAAGAGTGGCTGCCTAACTGCCGGCTTTATGAATTCTCTTCTAAAAATGACGCCGTTAAAATTCTAAAAAGCCTCCCGAATATGGGAGTTTTTTTGCCGTCGCCGGTTAATAATCCGCTTTCGGCCTCTATCCGCGCAGAACTTCGCGAGTTAAAATTAAAACGCATTAAGTTTGAAGCGCCTTCAAAATTTAATTTCAAATACTTCGTATGGACCCTCTATAAAGAAAATCAGTTAGCCGTGTGCGAACAGCCATCTTCTCAGTTTCCGCTCGGCTGGAACGAGTTTGATGAAGACAAAGGGACGCCCCCTAACCGGGCCTACCTGAAGCTGTGGGAAGTATTGACCCTTGGACATATTCAATTAGACAGGAATGATGTGGCCATTGATCTGGGCTCAAGTCCTGGCGGTTGGACATGGGTTCTCAGTCAGCAAGTCAAAAAAGTATACTCAATTGATAAGGCCCCGCTGGATCCGAAGATTATGAAGCAGGGAAACATCTTTTACTCTTCTGAAGATGCGTTTGCTGCTTCGCCAGAGCGCTTCAAAGATTGCAACTGGCTGTTCTCGGATATCATTTGTACTCCTGAGAAATTACTTTGGCTGGTTAACAAATGGCAAAACGAATCGGATGTTAAAAATTTTGTTTGCTCGATAAAATTCAAAGGTCTGTGCGACTTTGATATCTTAAATGAATTTAGAAAGTTCCCCGACTCAAAAATTATACATTTGTACCAGAATAAAAATGAAGTAACATGGATTAAGCAGGTAAAATAAATGGGTCAGGGTTTTTATCAAAAAATCGGAGCGATGGATTTAAAAGAGCTGGTCTCTTTTATTGACCACAATCAGACCGAACTCATTATTAAAGTCGCTAATCAGTTTGTTAAAGCAAATGTTACGCATATTAAAAACGATAAATACTTCAGTATATTTCGCTTCCACACGTTTGATTTTTCAAACGAACCGGTAACGGTTTGTTTTCATTCACGCGATGAAATTTATTTTTTCAGATCATACTTAAGCAGCGCCAAAGTTGAATACATTATTGACCTGCCAAGTGAAATCTTTCAGCTTCAGCGCCGTAATGACTTCCGTGTTTCAATGCCGATCGGGCTTCCGCACACGTGCGTGATTAATTATATCAACGGCTCACAAAAAAATATCGAAGTGGAAATGCGCGATCTCAGCTTAGGCGGCTGTCAGTTGAATGCCCCGTCTTATGAAACTGAAGTTAAAAACGATGATGAAATTTTTATTTCACTGAAAATTGACCGGTTTGAATTCACCCAGATTCGTCTTCGTGCCCGTCACTGTAAAGTCATTAAAGATCAGGACAGCACTCTGATTGGTGCAAGCTTCATTGATCTTGATGGTGAAAACTTAAGTGAGCTGCGGGCGCTGTTGATGTTCTTAGACCGCAAATCACGTGGCAAAGAGAACAATTAAAATACCAAGCTGCTGGCCACATACGCCAGCCCTGAAATCATAAACAGCAATAGTACCGGCGTCTTAGGCTTCCTATAAAGCCAAATTAAACTACCAAGAAACAACACCCAGAAAGCCGGAATCTGCTTGCTGGATTCGTTCATGTGAACAACCGTAATTAAAATTCCGGCAACCACCGCAGAAGTAGCCCCCATAACAAACCACGCCACCCACTTCTGCCGGCTCATCCAGTCCATCGCCTTAGGAAACCAAGTCGAAATATGAAAGAACGGAAAGAATGAAATCCCCGCGATTGCCATCACAGCACCCGCCAGCCCTGAAATTTCATATCCCAGAAAGCTTGCGGTAATCGTAATTGGGCCCGGAGTCATCTGACCGAAGATAACACCGTCGTTAAATTGCTTTAAGGTAATGAGCGCATCTAAATCCACAAGATTACTTTTTAAAACAGGCAGAAGTGCATAACCCGTTCCGAACACTACTGCTCCTGCGTACAAGCAAGTTTTTGTGAGCTTATAGATCGCTTCCCAGTCAAACATAAAGAATGTAGCTGAAAGCAAAGCAGAACTACTGTAGCGCTTAATCAAGACCGCTAATAATCCGAATAAAATAATCAAAACGGGCTCTGGCAACAAATTGAACCAGAACAAAATTAAATTAACGGCTAAAAAAATCCAAAATAGCCAGGAGCTCCGGTTCGGCTGAATTAAACTTTTTAAACTCATCACGATGACAGCGGAAGCAGAAAATAAAATTCCCTGCAGAAATGTATCAAGGTAAACGTTGCTGACAATGCTGGAATAGAAAATTCCGGCTAACACCATCATGATAAATGCCGGTAACAACAAGCACACCCCAGCCGTCAGGCCGCCCCAGAAGCCCGCGAACCGGCCACCCAGGAAGACCGCCATTTGAAACGCCACAGGCCCTGGCATAGCTTTGACCAAAGCGAAGGCCTGGTCAAACTGTACGCCGCTGATCATTTTTTTTTCTTCGACATACTGTTGCCGCATCTGTTGAATTAATACCAAAGGGCCGCCGAAGCCGGTTGAACCTAGATATAAAAAGTAGCGGGCGATATCTTTCATTAGTTAGAATCAGACTGAGATTTTCTGTCGGCTTCCTGTTTTTCTTTATAGCGAACAGTGTAGTCTTTTAATTCGGAGTTAAAAATATCAGTTTTATCTTTGATGTAATCTTCGAAATCTTTGCGGCGGGCACGAAAGTCACTTTCAAACTCATCGCGTTTTTCTCTTTGATCAGCGAAGAAGGTGCGGCGGGCTTCATCCTGCTCACTGAAGAACTGGCTTCTCTTTGCCTGATCTGCTTTGCGTTTTAAAAATTCTTCGCGCTCTTCTTTCAAATCTTCTAGAAACTCATCGCGTTCTTTTTTCTCGTGACGGTTAAACTCGTCACGGATTTTACTCATGTCTTTACTGAAGAGGTCGCGTTTTTTTCGAACGATATTGTTAAATTTTTCGCGGGCGACTTCCGGCGGATACTTAACTTCGGCAGTCAGCTCAGCTATCAGGGCTTTTTCGTCATTTTGCTGACGAATTTCTGCCGGAACGTTTTCACGTAATTTATCAAACTCAGAGCGGTCTTTGCCGACACTGTATTTCGGGTCCACCCCGGGTTCCGACAAGGCGGAAGAGGCCGGCTGGTCCGCGCGTTTCGTATTTAGAGCGCACGAGCTTAAAAAAATGAAAGCGAAGGCGGTAATTAGTTTCATGCCTTAATGTTATACGAGGACTGTAAATTTTGACAAATCTTATCTTGAAACCTGTTTTGTACGTCTCAGTTGATTGTCGATGTCGCGTTTTTTGATGGCTTCGCGCTTATCGTGAGTTTTCTTACCTTTAACGAGGGCGATTTCTACCTTTACACGGCCCTTTTTAAAGTAAATTTTCAAAGGCACGCACGTCAGGCCTTTTTCTCGCAGCGAACCGTAAATTTTATCAAGCTCATCACGGTGTAAAAGAATCTTCCTCAATCGCTCCGGCTGATGGTTATTATAACTGCTGGATTTATATTCGCTGATGTGGGCGTTCTGAAGAAAAGCTTCATTACCTTTAAACGCAATATAAGAATCCTTTAACTGCACCGTTCGGGCACGGATAGACTTCACTTCACTGCCGGTTAACACAAGACCCGCTTCAAATGTTTCCACAATATGGTAATCGTGCCGGGCTGAACGGTTTTCCTGAATAATGAGAATAGACATTAGACCTTCCTCATTGCGAAGTAGAGAGAGTTTAGCTCTGCCGGAGAAAGTTCTTCAGCTCTGACTTTGTTGGTTTTTTTGTTTTGCTCAAGCCACGGAAGAAATTTTTCCTGATCGTAGATCGGCGGCAATGCCGACAAATTGGTTGTTAAAACGCGGCGTCTTTGCGCAAAGCAGGCTTTAACAAAACCAAGGTACTCTTCACGGTTAGAGATATTTGAAACACGCGGTTTAAACTTCAATACGCGGCTTGAAACCTTTGGCGCAGGCTTAAACTCTCTTGAACCTGCATCACAGACTGTTTCCATCACCCAGAACTCCTGCGCAATAACCGAAAGCATGCCGTAATGTTCGGTTTGCTTGGCAGCACGGATTCTTTGCGCCACTTCTTTTTGAAACATCAACACCATGGCAGATAAAGGTTTTTCATCAAGGCTTCGGTCAATTACTAAAGAAGATGAAATCTGATAAGGCAAATTGCTGACTAGAACTCTGCCGGCGGCAAAATCCCAATCGAGGCGAAGCGCGTCTCCTTCGATAACATTTTGCCCTTGCTGTCTCCAGAATTCCGCCAGGTCGCGGTCTAATTCGATTAACGTAATGTCTTTGTATTTTTCTAAAAGAATGTCTGTTAAAGCTCCGCAACCGGGGCCCACTTCAATAATTCTTTCGGGTGATTCATCGTCAACAGCCGCAATAATTTTATTAATGACCGAATCTGAAACCAAAAAATTCTGCCCTAAGGATTTTTTTGCAAAAACCTTTATCTCAGACATTCTTTTTTCAAGGCGCTCAGACGCTGTCAATGCGGCTCCTATTGCAGATCAAACGAGAAGTCAGATTCATAAAGCTGAGGAGAAGGGCCCAGGCTTAACCCATGGCTTTCTCCGCGGTTCAGCCGCAAAATCCCGGCGTAACCTATCATGGCCGCATTATCTGTACAATAACGCACCGGCGGCACCACGATTTGATATTTATCAGATAAGGCCTCAATACGCTGCCGTAGGCGGCTATTAGCGCTTACGCCGCCTGTAATGACCAGCTTTCGGCATTTGTAGCGGTCAGCAGCCTTTAAAAGCTTACTTACCAGCACATCGACTACGGCCTCCTGAAAAGAGGCGCAAAGATTCGCACGCTCAGTTTCAATTTCTTCTTTTGGCATTTTTTCAAGTAACCGGTGTGCTGAAGATTTTAAGCCGCTGAAGCTCATCATTAGGTTGTCTTCTAACACGAGACTTCTCGGGAAATTATACTTTGAAGCGTCACCTTGGGCGGCCGTTTTGTCGACTTGCACGCCCCCCGGGTAACCCAGCCCCACCATCTTTGCGAACTTATCGAAAGCTTCACCGGCCGCATCGTCTTTTGTTGTGCCGATCACTACATATTCCGAAAAAGACTTTACCCAGTAAAGACTGGTATGCCCGCCGCTAACAGCTAATGCAATATAAGGGTAATCAAAATCAGATGGCGGCTGATACTGAGCATCTTTTAAAAATGGCGCCAGCAAGTGCCCTTCTAAATGATTAACACCGATGAGTGGCAACTGATACGCCTGTGCTATGGACTTTAAAGTCATAATGCCGACAATGAGTGAACCTATTAATCCCGGCCGGTTGGTGACACAAAGGCCGTTAATATCTGTCCAGGTCATGTTTGATTTTTTTATAACGTGATCGATCAGGGGAAGCAAAGCCACTGAGTGATTCCTGCTGGCGATTTCAGGAACGATTCCCCCGTAAGGAGCATGCTGCAAATCCTGATTTGCTGAAACCTGATTAACGACAAAGCCGTTCAAATCAACGATGGCAACAGAGGTGTCATCGCAACTTGTTTCAACAGCTAAAACTTTTTGAACTTTATCATTCACAAATTATTTTTTTAATTTTGCCAAACGGGCTTTTGATTTTTTACCCGCCTCAGTCGCACCGTAATTAGCCGCGACTTCCTCGAAGTAAGCCATCGCTTCTTCTTTCATGCCCAATTGTTGAAAGCACACGCCGATTTTGTACTTTGCATCGGGTACGTGCTTTCCTTTAGGAGACTCATCCGTATATTGATTGAAACTTAAAATGGCTTTCTTCCAGTCTTGTTTGGCGAAGTAATCTTCACCGGCTTCAAGTGGAGTCATTTTTTTATCAGATTTTTTAGTCTCTGTTTTACCTGATTTTTCATTTTTAGCAGCTTTATCTTTTTTTGCTAAATCGTCGCTTGATTCCATTCCTTCGCCGGCAGGTGCGTCCGGTTTTTTGTCCGCAGATTTATCTTCCGCAGGAGGGTGAATTTCGTTTTCTAATTTAACTAGCGCTTCCTGAAGCAAAGTGAGCCTTTGCTCGTTTTGCTTTTTTTCTTCTTCGCGCTCTTTCATGATTGTTTGTAACTGATTTTCTAACACTTCAACGCGGCCGTTTAATGCACGAATCAATTCATCTTTTTCGTCAGGTGGTGCTGTAGGAACCGCAGCATCCGGCGGAATGACAGGCTTTTGACCTTGAGCATCCATTTGGTTTGCAGCCATTTTTTCGCCGTAAACGTTTTCTTGCTCCATGCCGCCCAATTCAGATCTTGTCTTAAGGCACGAACTCAATGCCAGCATTAAAATGACCAAAGTCAGTTTTTTCATTAAAGAACCTCTCCGTTACGAAGACGGATTAATCGCGCTGAGTTTTCTGATTTTTCTGCAGCAACACGGGCTTTGTTAAAAAGATCCCGTGCCTGCTCGTATTCACGTTCGTTATATAATATTTTTGCCTGACGAAAAGCTTCTTCCGCTTCGTACCAGTTTCCCGGTGAATAGCGAACTGCTTGTACTGCTTTTGCAGCTTTCAGAGCCGTGTCTGCAAGAGCATATTCAGTCAAAGGCGGAGCCGTATGCACACAGCCAACGGCTGCCAAGACTAAAACGAAAATAGAGATCTTCGCTGTTAGCCGTTTCATTTAACCACTATTTTTTTGAAGGTACGAAGTTAGCGCGGCGGTTTTGCGCCATTTCTTCTTCAGCATCGCCTGTTGCTAATAACTTTTCTTTGCCGTAACTGGTCGTAGTTAGGCGGTCTGCAGGAATGCCCATTTTTTGCAGCATTTGTTTTACAGAGTTAGCGCGGCGCTCACCTAAAGAAAGATTGTACTCGATTGATCCGCGTTGATCGCAATGACCTTCGATTAACATTTTGGTGTCAGCGTTTTTCTTCATCCACTCTGCGTTAGCATTTAATTTTTTTTGTTCGTCGTCGGTTAAAGTCGCTTTGTCATATTCAAAACGAACAGTTTGTAAACCTTCGATTGAACCGCTGTCGCTTCCTTTAGGAGAGAAATCCATTGCAGATGATTCTACTTTTTCTGTTGAGCCAGAACCTGTTTGTTCGTTACTTGTCGGAGTTTCATTTTTTTTCGCTGAAGAGCAGCCGCTGACTAATGCAAACACCATTACTGAAAGTAAAATTTTTTTCATTACTAATCTCCTTAGTTGTGTAGTTTTGTAGTAAAAAAATCTGTATCTCGCAGATGCATTACTAATATTGACAAAGTTTAATTGCCAAGTCACACAATAGTCGACAAAATAATTTCTCTATGAGCAGAATTTCATTCTTTATTTATGTTTTTGTTATCACTTTTTTCGCACAACAAAAACTTTTTGCACAGCGGATAGGCCATTTTGATGAAACGTGGAATATCATTCGCACAGAGCACTTTGACATCGTTGTTAATTCTACTCAGCTCGACCTAGGTCGATACTATGCAAACGCTGCAGAAAAAGCCTACTCAAATTTATCTACCGTATTCGACCGTCTAACAAATCGCATTGTAATTATCGTGAATGATACCACCGATGTGACTAATGGTTACGCTACCCGCATCCCTTATCCTCACATCATGGCTTATTCCGTGGTCTCGGGAGATCATGACTCGCTTTCAGAGGCAGGCGACTGGCCGCAAATTCTTCTTACACATGAGCTGACGCACATTCTGCAATTTGAGCCGGCAAGCGGTTTCTACTCTGTTTTGCGCCCTATTTTCGGCAGCATCGTGGCTCCGAATATGCTGATGCCCGCTTGGTGGAAAGAAGGCATGGCTGTTGAGATGGAAACACAGTTTTCAAATACCGGCCGCTCGCGCTCGACGTTTCAAAATGCTGTAATGCGCGGAATCGTTGTTGAAAATAAACTGGGTCAATATGATTTACCTCAAAGCAATGAAGTGCTTCCTTCATGGCCTTACGGCGCTCGCCCTTACCTATTCGGTTCGTTATTTTTCAGCCAGCTAGTAAGCGATACGAAAGATCTGAAATCGATCAACTATCTTGCAAAGCGCCAGGGCGAACGAGTGCCGTACTTTATCGAAGACCCGATTCTTGAATTGAACGCGCTGACTTATGAAACAACTTATAACAAAGCCATGTTTACCGTGGAGCAAACAGCGCAAAAAGAATCTCAGCAGTTAAAGCAGCTTGAAACAACTCCGGTCACTTTTGTTGATGAAAAAAGCCAGGGCTCCTACCGCCCGACGGTATCAAGCGCACACAAGCTGTATGCTTATCTGGAAAACGTAAAAGAATTAAATCAGGTTCGCATTCGCGACTTCAGCGGTACCTCACCTGACTTCGGAAAATTACCCATCGGAGAAATTCACAGCCTCCAGTTTCACCCAACTGAAAAAAAATTACTTTATGCGAAAACCGACAAAGTGGATTCCGCATACAAACTTTCTGATTTACATGAATACGACTTAGACGCAAAAAAATCCAATCAACTGACTTTTGCAGGACGCGTAAGAAGCGCCCACTACTCTGACGACGGAAAAATTTTGGTTTACGTTTCTACTTTTGGCGGCAGAACTCAGGTTCATATTCTTAATCTTGAAAATAAAAAAGATGACGTGATCATCGCCTCTGACATGAGTTCACGTTACGAATCTGCGCTTCTTTGGAATAACGAAACAATCCTGGCGTCGAAAGTAAACGCCAAAGGTGAATTTTCGTTAGTGAGCGTGAATGTCGCTTCTAAAACTGAACAGCCGGTTAATCTGCAGTACAAACAAATCCGGTTTCTAAATAAAGCAGGAAATAATTTGTATTTTGTGTCGTCTGAAAACGGCGTGAACAACATTTATGTTTCCGGTGATCTGCGCAGCGCAAAACCCGTCACTCACGTTATGACAGGTTTGTGGAGCTACGACATTGATCACGAGCAGTCAACTATCTGGGCTTCAATGATGACGGGCTCGGGTTTTCAGGTTGTGAAAATGCCTCTTAAGGTAATCGAAAAACCACTTCCGAAAATCACCTTAACCTCAACTCAGTCTTACGTTTACACTGAAAAAGATATTCCGAATAAGGATTACCAGCCGGAAGAATACCGTGCGGGTTCCTATCTTTGGCCGTCATACTGGATTCCTTTTATTTCGACCAGCAGCTCTTCAAAGGGCGTGTACGTTCAGGCGCAGACAACCGGCCATGACCCGCTTAAGCTTCACGCTTACAGCGCGATCGCAGCTTATGACAGTGAGCTGAATAAAGGAAACTTCAGCGGCGCTTATATTAATTCCACACAGCAAATTCCATTTAAGCTCGCAACGAATGTACGAAGCTTTGCACTTGGAACAAACCTAAATGTCGTTGAAGTAACAACTCACTCCGTCGGCCTTTTGCCGGACATGTTTAACATCAGCAAATCCTTGGCACTTGAGTTCGGCGCAGAACTTCAGGATACGGACTACGTAACGATGTCACAGCACTGGGGCCCTTTCATGCAACTGGGTTACATTAACTTTCACCAAAGTATTTTTGATATTTCGCCGCTTACCGGCTGGGGCGGAACTTTCAGATTTGAACATTTGATGGAAACCTATGAAGAAGTGCCCGGCACATCAATGGATTTCGCGCGTGCGCAGTTCAGCGCGCTTGGCTACATGTCATCATGGCTGCCATCAGGTCACGCCATTAAAGGCCGTTTAAGCGGTTTAGCGACATTTCAAAATGTTCTTGGGCGCTACGGCGCAAACTCGACAAGCCAGTTTATTGATGGCGAAGGAATTTACCCTCAGTTTGTTGTGCGCGGTTACCCAACAGCACAGTTTTTTGGCCGTAATATCTGGAACGCCAATTTTGAATACCGCTTTCCGGTTTCAACAATCGAAAGAGGCTCAGGATCAGACGCGTATTTCTTAAAACGCATCTCCGGCGCCTTTGTAACTGACGGTATCGGCGTTGACGGGTTAGGCTTAGCCGAAGACCTGACTTACCAAACATTAAAAGCCGACGAAAGCATCTGGAGCTCCGGCCTTGAATTAAAACTGGAATCAACAATCGGTTACATTTTACCTATGAATTTTGTACTCGGTTATTACTATCCGCACTCGCCTAAATACGCTTCCACCTCTCAAATCGGTTTAAGCCTGCAAGTCGGCGGTTTGTAAGCAGAACAAAATCCTATTTCTATTGACAAAAAACAGCTCCGGTAGCGAAACTATTTATAGCTCGCAAAGAGCATGGCGTGCGGAGCATGCCAGGAAGAGGTAGATATGGAAATCAACAAAGTTGAAAATAGAACTTGGATTCGCGAACTAGTGGCTGCTGACGAACAAATCGAAAAGTCAGTCATGATCGACATGAATCTTGGCCTTGATACTCAACGTATTTTAGTCAATGAAACCATCGCCTTCTTATTAAGACTCAAAGGAGACTTCGCTGAAGCCGCTGCAGGCTTCAATGAGATGAAGCCTTCTGCCCTCGGTAGAATTAAAGTTTACGGCATTGCTAAAACCCATGCGGATTTCATGCTTTTCCGTAACGGCTATAAAATGATTTTTTCAATTAAAAATTCAGGCCTGGTGAGCATTCGCTTTCACTACGTCGGTAACCTCGCGAT
>JAJFMT010000045.1 GCA_020696855.1 Pseudobdellovibrio sp. | reverse complement strand
ATCGGCGTGAATGAATCTCCGAAAGACATGTTCGGTAAAACGATGCGTGTGTCGGATGATCTCATGTTCCGTTACTATGAGTTACTGACCAGCATTACGCCTTCTGATCTGGCTCAGCTAAAAAGGGACGTTGAAGAAAAGAAAAGACACCCGCGCGAAGTTAAAGTGAACCTGGCAAAAACTTTGGTTGCGCGCTTTCACTCGCAGGCGGCAGCCCAGGCTGCAGAAGATGAATTTAACAGAATATTCGTTGATAAAGGAATGCCGGATCAAATCGACGAATTTAAAATCGCTGCGCAGGCTCAGATAGGTCTTGTTCAGCTGATGACGACTGCAGGCTTAACGGCTTCCAACGGTGAGGCCACGCGCCTTATTACCGGCGGGGGAGTGCAGATCGATCAACAAAAGATTTCAGACCCTAAATTGAAGCTCGATCTTAAAAACGGAGAGAGCTTCGTCATTAAAGCCGGCAAGAAAAAATTCGTGAAGATTGTGGTAGGCTAATGAAAATCAAATTTGTTCCTCAGAATGTAGAAATCGATGTAGACCCAAGTAAGACGCTGCTTCAGCTTGCGACTGAGAACGGTATTAAAATCAAGTCGGTTTGTGGCGGTGTTGCGACGTGCACTGAATGCAGAATCAAGATTGTCGAGGGGGAGCACTCTGTGCCTGAACCAAGTAAGCTTGAACTCAACGCCATCGGTACCAGCTATTATATAGATGGAAGGCGCTTAGCCTGTCAGGTTCGTTGTTTTGGCTCTGTCACTGTTGATATGACCGAGCAGTTAAATAAGGTCGAAACTCAGAAGAAAGTTAGGGGATTTAAACAAAAGGATCCGAAAGAGCTTTCTGCGGTTCACGACACCATGGTCTTAACCCAGGCGGGACCTCCAAAAAAGGCCGAAAAACCGAACTCGTAAAAAACTTAGACACCTGAATTACCTTTTTTCACGGTTAATGCAGGTACATGGTATTTGCACAAGAGTCGCTCTATAATGCGTGGATTGCATTTTTAGAGGGACTATATATGAAGAAAGCGACAGCTTTTTTAAAACCAATATCGACGTTACTTGCGGTTATAGCCTTAATGAGTTCGTGTGCAAAAACGGACTATGACGGGCGTCTTCGTCCAAGAGGAACTACAAACAGTAATCCGCAAGCTCAACAGCAAGGGCAGCAGCAAGGCCGCGGCACCGATCAGGGTAACCAAGACAACCAGGATGCAACTCTTGGTGACGGCAACCTTCCGCTGATCAGCTTTACTCAAACTGAAGTCTTAATGGATTCAAAACTTGAAGCCCGTTTAGAGCTTCAGTTAAGCGCTGCCGGTACAAAACCGGTCGTAGCCCAAGTTGATTTAATTGATGGAACTGCGAAGCACCACCGTGATTTTTCAGGCTTTAGAACTCCTTCACGTAATAACGAGACAATGCAAACTATTATCTTTGCACCGGGTGAAACAAGAAAATCCCTTCCTGTCATCGGTGGCCGCGTTCGTTATGCGGATACTTCGCGTGCCTGCAACTCTGATTTCATAGCGCGTATTGATGCAATGAAACTGCAAGGTGCTCGCGTTATTAATGACAGATCTAAAATCATCGTTCCATGTTCTTCTGACCGCGCAGACATTTTGCCGCCGCTGCCGGATACTCAGGTTCCGCCGCCAATGCCGTTGCCGCCTGTACCGGGTAGACCAATCGAGCTTCCTATGGCCGCTTTCGAAAACCCATCTATTGAAGTTCCGGTAGGAGCTGACATCGCACTTGCCCGAATCGTTTTAAATAAAACAGCTGAAGAGCCGGTGTTTATCGATGTTGAAGCGTCTTCACGTTTCAGAGTAAAAACATTTGAGCCGTTCAGAGAGCGCGTGATGATTCCAAGAGGCCAGCGTTCAGTTGATGTTCGTGTAAGAGTAAAACGTCAAAACGTTTGCTGCTTAACTCCTGCACCTACAGGCGATGTTGTTACAGGACGTTTTGATATTACTGTAACTTCAATTGCAAATGCGACAATGGAAAACCGCATGGCCGAAGTGGCGATTAAAGACAATGCTGTTCGTTGTACTCAGCCGACTCAGCCTACGCCTCCGGTAGCGCCGATGCCGACTCAACCGATGCCTCCGACTCAGCCTATGCCACCGGTAGCGCCGATGCCACCAGTGGCTCCAATGCCTCCTGCTCAGCCAATGCCACCGGTAGCACCGATTCCAACATTGCCGCCGCCGGATCTGCAACCGGCACCTTCTATGCCTCAAGCGCGATTCGAGCAAGAGCAAATAAACACCGGCGGAAACTCAATGGTGACTTCGCGAATTCTTTTAGACAAACCGGCACTTCAGGATGTTTCGATTGAAATTGAAACTCAAGACGGTTCTGCGAAAAGCGATGTTGATTACGTACCGGTAAAATTGACGTTAATAATTAAAAAAGATGAAACGTCGATTGATATTCCACTGGCTTTAATCGCCCGTGATAAGTGCTCAATCGATGCCCCGGCAGACGCCGGCAAAGGCGGCGACTTCAAGCTGACTGTTTTAAGCATCACAAATGCAACGATGGAGACGAAGTCTGAAAGCATCGTGATTCCTGAAGACACGCGTGCATGTGCTCCTGCAACTACACCAGAGCCAACTCCGGAACCTACTCCGGAGCCACCGGCACCAGCACCTGCACCTGCACCAGCGCCAGCTCCTACACCGGCACCGGTATTACCGGCTCCGACTCCCGCACCTGCAAACTTGATCGGTTTCTAAAATAAAAAAAGCCGCTGTAAAAGCGGCTTTTTTATTATCTTTTAAAATTTTAAAATTAAACGTTGAAGCTTGAACCGCAACCGCAGTTCTTTGTGGCATTCGGATTATTAAAAACAAATCCCTTGCCGTTCAGACCGCCGGAATAATCCAGCTCCATTCCGATTAAATATAAAATGCTCTGTGGATCAACGACGATCTTCTGGCCGTAAGCTTCGAATGCTTTGTCGCCATCTTTTAAGTTGGTATCAAAATCCATCTTATAAGATAAACCTGAGCATCCACCTTTTTTAACTTCAACACGTAAGAAGGCTTCAGAAGCTTTTCCTTCTTCCATTTTTAGGGACTCAATCTTTTTGCATGCGGATTCAGTAATCTTAATCATGGATTTATTATAGCGGGTATTTTCATTTTTGGGGAGGGGTAAACTAGGGCTATAGAGGCTGTCTATTGGGGCCAAAACCCGTTTAATTGCAGCTGAGAGCCATCGCAACCCCTGGGAGGCTTGGCTTTAGTTCTCAAATATGAGCTAATGAGAGTGTGAAAAAAAGCCGGCCCGACTTATTTACAAACAAATACATAACTAATGGCGAGAAAGCTGAAAGACATTTTCCCGCTAAATCACATGACAGTGAAATCAAAGGTGCTGACCACGAAATTTACTACGCCAAAAAAAATGTGAAAGCCCCGAAGGATTGGTCTGCAACAGCGATAGATATTGCGGCCAGTAAGTATTTTCGAAAAACCGTTAAATCTGAAAATTCCATTTATGCATTAGTCGACCGTATTTCTCAGGGAATTCAAACGGCTGCAAAAAATTCCGGGCTTTTTTCAAATGCAAAACAAGTGCAGTCGTTTCGCGAAGAAATTAAATATATTTTGTTATCACAGAAGGCTGCGTTTAATTCTCCTGTTTGGTTTAACCTCGGGTTAAAAGAAGCTTACGGGCTGTCTTCAGCCAGCGAACATTTTTTTTGGGATCAAAAATTAAAAAAAGTGGTTTCAATCAAGGACGCGTACTTACATCCACAGACATCAGCGTGTTTTATTCAGTCCATTGAAGACAGTCTTGAATCAATTTTTGATCTCGTGAAGTCAGAAGCCAAACTTTTTAAATACGGTTCAGGCTCTGGCTCTAATTTTTCAAAACTGCGCGGTAAGAATGAATTGCTTTCATCAGGCGGGCACAGCTCGGGCCTATTATCTTTTTTAGAGGTTCTTGATAAAGCGGCCGGGGCCATTAAATCGGGCGGTACGACCAGACGAGCGGCCAAAATGGTTTGTGTTGATCTGGATCACCCTGAAATTCAGGAATTTATAAACTGGAAAGCTAAAGAAGAAAAAAAGGCTCAGGCTCTAATTTCTGCTGGATATTCTGCCGATCTCGATGGTGAAACTTATAAAAGTATCTCAGGGCAAAACGCCAATAACTCTGTTAGGGTGCCTGACCGTTTTATGAAACTGTTAGGACAGAATAAAACCTGGAAGCTTCGTAACCGTCACGATGCCGGTGTTTACAAAGAAATTCCAGCTGACAGTTTATGGAAAGAAATCTGTGAGGCCGCGTGGGAGTGCGCAGATCCGGGGCTTCAGTTCGATGACAATATTAATAAATTTCACACGTGTGCTGAAACGGATAAAATCAACGCCAGCAACCCGTGTTCAGAGTATATGTTTCTGGATGATTCAGCCTGCAACCTGGCTTCACTGAACCTGGTGAAATTTTTAGACAACAAACAAAATTTTTTGTTAGAAGAATTCATTCACTGCGTGCGTACTATTTTTATTGCGCAAGAGTGTTTAATAGATCATTCCAGCTATCCCACAAAAAAGATTGCCGAGAACTCTCATAACTTCAGACCATTGGGTTTAGGTTATGCGAACTTAGGGTCGTTCTTCATGAGAATGGCAATTCCGTATGATTCCGAAGAGGCGAGGGCTTGGGCCGGGTTTCTGACCGCCATCATGACCGGAGTTGCTTACGAGACCAGTGCGCAAATGGCAAAAATGACCGGCCCTTTTGCAGGATTCAAAAAAAATAAATCGAGCATGCTTAAGGTTATGCGCCAGCACCAAAAAGGTTTAAGCGGAATCGACTGGAAGCATTTGCCGTCAGCTTTTAAGTTGTCAGCATCGGATATCTGGAAGTCGGCAATCCAGTCAGGAGAAAAATTCGGTTACCGAAATGCCCAGGCGACAGTCATAGCACCGACAGGAACGATCGGCCTTGTGATGGATTGCGATACGACAGGTATTGAGCCTGATTTTTCTCTGATAAAAAATAAAAAGCTCTCCGGCGGCGGCTATTTGAAAATTGTAAACCAATCGGTTTCTGTCGCACTTGAAAAATTAAGTTACCGCCCTGAAGAAATAGAAAAAATATTAATTCAGATTGAAGAAACAGGTTCTGTTCTTAAGTCGGATATTAAAGACGAACATAAAAATATTTTTGCCTGTGCCACAGGTGACCTGGCATTGCCGCCATCAGCGCATTTAAAAATGATGGCTGCCGTACAGCCGTTTATCAGCGGAGCCATTTCAAAAACTGTAAATCTTCCGGCAGAAAGCACGGTGGAAGATGTCAGTGAAACCTACCGGCAGGCTTGGATGCTGGGCCTGAAAGCTGTCGCGATATACAGAGACGGCAGTAAATTTGTCCAGCCGCTGAATACGGCTAAGTTAGATAGCAAGCAAACTAAAAAGATAATTGAAGAAGCGAATCATCCGGCCTGCACCGAGTGCGGCTATCCAACGGTATTAGAATCAGGCTGTTACCGCTGTACCAACTGCGGTACAACAACAGCCTGCTCAAGTTAGTTCAGAATTTTTACCCAGTTGTATTTGTCAGCCTTGGTTCCGCTTTGGATGGCTGAAATCTCCTGGTGTAAGCGGGTAGTGAGTTCGCCCACTTCGCTATTGTTGATTGTGATATTATAACGGTCGTTAGCAAGTACGCCCACCGGTGAAATCACCGCGGCAGTTCCTGTACCGAAAACTTCTTTCAACGTTCCGTTTTTGCTGGCAGCTAATACTTCTTCAAGACTTAACTTTCTTTCAGTTGTTTTGATGCCCCAGTCTTTTAAAATTTGCAGAACGCAATCACGAGTGGCTCCGCCAAGAATACTGCCGTCTAATGAAGGTGTAATCACTTCATCGCCGATACGGAAGAAAACATTCATGGTGCCTACTTCTTCGATGTACTTGTGTTCGGCGGCATCAAGCCATAACACCTGAGCGTAATTTTTTTTCTTCGCTTCTGTAGAGGCTTGAAGGCTGGCTGCATAGTTAGCCGCAGCTTTTGTGGCCCCAAGGCCGCCGGCAGCTGCCCGGATCAGTTTTTCTTCGATCCAGATTTTAACCGGAGCAAATTTTTCTGCGTAGTAAGCGCCGACAGGAGAACAGATAATAAAAAACAAATATTTTTCTGAAGGGCGTACACCTAAAAACGATTCCGTGCCGATTAAAGTCGGTCGCAGGTAAAGAGCCGAATCTTTTGCGACCGGAATCCACGATTCGTCAACTTTAACTAACTGCTCGATGGCCTGAAGAAACATTTCCTGCGGGACAGCCGGCATGCACAAGCGCTTAGCGCCTTCTACAATACGGCGGGCATGAAACTCAGGACGGAATAAATGAATTTTTCCTGTTGCTCCGCGGAAGGCTTTCATCCCTTCAAAAAGGGCTTGGCCGTAATGAAATACCGATGCTCCCGGTTCCATTTCAAATTTACCGTAAGGAGAAATCTTCGGGTGCTTCCAAACCCCGTGATCGTATTCGACAGTGAACATGTGATCGGTAAAGTACTTTCCGAAACCTAATTTTTCAGGAGCGATTTTTTCTTTAGGAGCATTCGTTTTTTGAATTAGAATTGGTTCCATGACGTACCTTTTTGCGTTTAATAATTGCTATCGCAGATCATGTTAGGTTAAAACTCCGATATGCGAAAACTTGCTTCTATCACACTCATTGTGATCTTTTCATCCATTTATTACTTATCGACTGTCAAAAATGAAAATTCTTTAGCCTTCCAGTTGAAGAAAGAAGTGCAAGAAGTCGTGACCTCGATGAAGCCTGCCGATTCCGCAAAATCAGAAACCGAAAACGTGCCGCAAAAAGAATCATTGCAAGCTGCGCAAACAGATTTCGGTGTTGATTTGGGTTCACTGAATGATGAGCAGCTTAACTTATGGCTACGCCAAGAATCGGCCGCAATGGACATGACAAATAACGATACCGCACAGGTTGAAATCAAATTGAAGGCGAGTGCAAACACTCTAAAGCCCGAGCAACTCAAAGATTTGGTGTCTAAGGCACTTAATATGAACACGCCGGCAAACCAGCGGATTTTAGCCGCTTATATCCTGACATTAAATACATCTGAAGCTTCTATTGGAGCCCAGGTTGATCTGGCGAAAGAGCCATTGCCTGATTTAGGCCCGGCGCTACCGCACACTGAAGCCGAACTTCGCAGAACTCAGGAACTGGCGCTTCGTTATATGGAAGTTGACCAACTGGCAGAGCGGGCCAGAACCGATGCTAATGCGCGCGATAAGCTAAAGTTATTGTTGAATGAAGCCGGTTCTGAAGAAGTCAGAAACTACGTGGCCCGAAAGCTCAAAGAGCTGTCGCTGTAACCTCGTCGTCACATTTTTAACATACGGATAAATATCACAATTGTTTGTTTTTTTAGTTGCGATGGACTTCACAAGGTGGCTAGAATCGCCCTGTCCAGATTATAGGACCTCAAACGGGGGGAAAATGAAGATCAAATTTACTTCGATCTTACTAGCAGCTTTAACTTTAGGTTTCATCAACGCCGCTCATGCTGAATCAAACGAAGCAGAATGTATTCCGCAAAGTGAAATGCAAGCCATTGCATCACACTTCACACAATTTGCTAATTTAGCAAACGGCCCTCTTTGTAATGATAATTCTCAGAACTGGCATTTAATATCTTCAATCATGTTCATGAGAAAAACTCAGTTCTCTGCTGACATGCCTAAAAGTAAAGACGAACTTTTTTCAGGCCGTTTTGCAAGCAGCTGGTATGATTACTACATCGGCCGCATCAGCGAAATCGAAGTGGTAAGCAACTGCCCTAAAGGTGTTGTGGCTTACGTTTACGCATTCGGCGGAAGCGCCATGTACGTTTGCCCGATGGCACTTACTGACACGTTTTCAAACTTAGACCGTGCCAGCGTTATGATGCACGAAGCCCGTCACTTAGACGGCTTTCCACACATCACTTGCTCTAAAGGTGCTCGCAAAGGTATTCAAGGCGCATGCGACGTAAAAATCGCTGACGGTGGTTCGTACGCCGTTACCGTTGAAACCTACGCTCAATTGGCTAAATACGCTGAAGGCATTCACCCAGCGATGAGAGCGTATTCTAAATCTTCTGCGGTGGTTTACGCTGACGAAGCATTTGAAAATCCTGTTCGCATCAATCGTTCTGAAACATTGTTAGCATTAACTAACGATGCGAAATTTTACTCAGTGAGCGCTCAAGGTGAAACTAAGCAGTTAGGCAGCGCTGTTGCTTCCGGTAAAATCGTTAAGCGCGGTCAGCACATGATTATCTTTCCGAATGATAAATCGGTAAAAGCTCAGTATGTATTTGCAAATGACGAAGGTCAGATTGCTCAGTCACCGAATGATTTCGTAACTGAGTACAATGCACAAACTCCTGATCAAAAAGCTAACTTGGTTGATTTGCATATCGGTGCTCAGTGGAGTGCCCGCGTTTACAAAAACAAAGTGACTTTGATCTGTGATCCTAAATCACCGGCGCAAACCGACATCAGCTTGCCAGCAGGTAAAGTAGCATCAAACCTGGTTTACCCGAACGGTTATGCTCGTGATGTTTACACGGTTCAGTTATTAACTGAATCAGGTGACGCGATCGATTTAAGCTGCGCTAACAAAGTGGCGTCAATGAAACCTTCAACTTTGCGCTTAGACCAGAAGTACGCTCGTATCTACAAAGCTAATGGTGCGGTACTTGGTTTATTGGGCGGTAAGCTTTATAAAATCGACGGAGACCGTTCTACGGCTATCCAAACGGCTATTGATGGCAACATTGCTGAAATCACGTCTCAACAGTCATTTGAATTTTTTGCAAACTAGATCGCTACCAGGATCTAAAACATAACTTATTAGATTTAATAGACGATCTAATAAATGAAACCCCGGAGTTCCCGGGGTTTTTGTTTTTAGTTGCCACTTTTTGGCGCTAATGGCAAAAAACCCTGTCTCGAATTGTCAGTACCGGCCAAGTTTTTCTGGAGGGGGAAAATGAAAGTCTTTAAAGCGATTCTGTTCGCATTTGTTTCAATTGTTATAATTAATGCTTCTGCCAATGAACCTGAAAAAGAATGCGTTCCGCAATCTGAAATGCAGGCGATCTCTCAGGTGTTTACTCAGTTCAGTGAATTATCTAAGGCTCCTTTTTGTAATGACGGCTCTGCCAACTGGCAGCTTTTGTCGTCGCTGATGTTTATGCGAAAAACGCAGTTCTCTGCGAATATGCCACAAAGCAAAGACGAGCTGTTCAGCGGTAAATTTGCAAAAGACTGGTACGGATATTTTGCAGCTCGGCTGAACCGGTTAGAAGCAGCGCCGGAATGTGCGAAAGGGATCATCGCATTCGTCAGACCCGGAATTAAAACAATGCATATTTGCCCGATGACTTTTACAGATCGCTATTCGTCTGTCGACCGGGCTACCGTCATGATGCACGAAGCCCGTCACCAGGATGGCTTTCCACATATGACATGTACACGTGGTGCACGCAAAGATGTTCATAAAGCCTGTGATGTGAATATTGCCGATGGCGGTTCATATGCGGTAACGACTGAGACGTACGCGCAATTTGCAAAGTATGCTGAAGGAGTTCATCCGGCTATCAAGACTTATTCACGTTCAGCGGCGATCATCTATGCGGATGAGGCCTTTGAAAATCCGGTACGTATCAACCGGTCAGAGAGACTTCTGGCTTTGACTAAAGACGGTAAGTTTTTTTCTGTCGACACTCAGACCGGAGAATCGAAACAATTGGGGAATGCAGACGCAATCGGCCGCATTATCCGCCGTGGGCCGCACCTTGTGATTTTTCCTGAAGATAAAACTAAAAAAGCGGAATACATCTTTGCTGATGGCGAAGGTAAAATCGAACAGTCGCCTTCTGACTTTGTTTCTGAGTACAACGCTCAAACTCCTGAACAAAAATCGGCTTTGGTCGATTATCACATTGGGGGGCAGTGGACGGCGAAGGTTTATAAAAACTCGTTAACAATGGTTTGTGATACAAGGGGCCCTGACATCTCTGAAATTCAGATTCCTGACGGTAAAGAAGCCATTGGTTTGTCTTACCCGGAAGGATACGCAAGAGAGTCCTTCAAAATTCAATTGTTAACAGCAACAGGTGATGTTTTTGATGTGAACTGTGAAAATAAAAAAGCTTCTGTATCGCTTGCGGCCACACGCCTGGATCAGCGCTATACCCGCATTTACAAAGCGAATGGCGTTGTAGTGGGCTTATTGGATGGCAAGCTTCATAAGTTAGATGGTGAGCGCTCTGCTCCGATAGTGACTGCAATTGACGGAATGATTTCTGAAATCGTTCCGCAGCAGTCATTCGAGTTTTTTAATCAGTAGATTTCAGGCCGGCAGTTCGCCGGCCACATGACAGAAATCCAGAATAAAGGCTGAACCCCAGCTGAACGGGTATTCGGACTGGTAAAAAGCCGATCTGAATGGCGGAAGCTCGGGTTTGTGCCTATAGATTTCGTTGACGACCTGATCCCGTACTAAGACTTTTCCGATCGCTAATTTAATTTTAGTAGCCATTTCATTGTCGCCCATAAGAAACGCAACCTTGGCGCTAAAACCCATCAGCCACGACCAGTACATGTTGCCATGGTATTCCTGAAGACCTACTACCTTCACCTGAATGTACGTGTCGTCCTTCGTATAAGACGGGAAGGTGGCAAACCCCGGTACCGGCCCTAAAGTGAACAAGGGGTGCTTTTTGAGATTTTCATAAAGACTTTTCGGGTCTTTTATTAATCCGTACTCAATAGCCCAGAGATTTCCTTCAAGCGAAATGTTATCCCGGCCCGCCATCGAGACGAAAAGGCCAGAGATCGGCTCATAAAAGGTGTCCATGATCTTTTGCTTGAGGTCTTCCTGCTGATTTTTATTAAGAAAACCGTATTCAGTTCCTATGTGTAGATACAAGAGGTTTGTAAAAAACATTTTCCCTTTACGTTGGGCACTGTCTTGCCAGTCAGCGTGTTCGCCCTGAACAATCAAACCGTCAGAGAACTTAGAATCATAGAAAGCGAAAATCTTTTTGAATTGCTCTTGTCTGGCATCAAACCAGGAGTTGTCGCCGGTGGCCTTACGGTACACCCAGGACGCGTACAAAACCATTAAGTTAGAATCAATAGCTTCGTAAACGTTATTCACGAGGTAAAAGGGGCTGATTTTGTCAGTGATTTTCAGAGACATGCGGCCAAGGCCGAATGTTTTAAACACACTGGCCATCACTACACGGTTTACCGGTGCCATCGAATCCACATAAAGAGGTACCAGATTGTCATGGCGGCAATGACTGATAAGATAACTTAAGTGCTCACGCACAACATCGGCGCGTTGAATTGCAATTAAACCTTTTGAAGAAAGGCAGAAGTCCCGCGTCCAGAAACTTTTGAACTGGTGGGCCCCGGCAGATAGAAAGTGGCCGGCCTGTAATTTTACAATGTTTTTTTCAAGCGATTGCCGGGCAATCACTGCGAAGTTCTTTTCAATAGTTCTAGACATACTTAAAGGTAGATTGTTTTAAAAAAAAAGGGAACCGAATTGGTTCCCTTTTTTAATCATGTCCTGAATATCTGAGGCCAGATATTCAATATGACTATGATAAGTTGTGAGCTAACAAGATCTCGCGGTACTTCGGAAGCGGCCATAATTCGTCGCTTACTAAAAGTTCAGCCTGATCAATTGCTGCACGTAATTCAAAAGACGCCGGCTGAAGGTCTTTTACGATCTCCATCATGCGTTTTTGTTCGTCGTGACCTTTGCGTGACTTCTCAACTTTAGTTAAGAAAGTTTCGTAGCCATTTAATACATCTAAAAACACCGATTCGAATTCAGCAATACGTGCCTTATGAACTTTTTTAAGTGCAGGAGACGTCATCGCTTCATGTGCATCACCCAACTGGTGCATTTGTTTCTCAAGAGTCGGGATGATATATGTGCTTGCCAGCTCTAAAAGTGCCGTGTGTTCGATATCAAGAGTTTTCACATAGCGTTCAACTGCAATGTGGTAACGAGAATCGATTTCTTCGCGTGTTAAAACTTTCGTGTTAACCAGGAACTGAGTCGATTTTTTATCTTTCAGCACTTCCAGTGCTTCCGGAGTCGTATTCAAGATCGGTAAGCCGCGTTTTTTTGCTTCGGCTTTCCATTCGTCAGAGTAACCGTTACCTGCGAATCTGATCGCTTTTGTTTCTTTCACGATTTTTCTGACAAGCTCCATAACAGCTTCATCGCGTTTTTTCTTTTTCAGAATCTCTTTTAGCTCTGCCGTGCTGTCTTTGAATGCGTCAGCAATAGCTGCGTTCAGGAATGACATTGGTACGGCTACGTTTTGTGAAGAACCAACCGCGCGGAATTCAAACTTATTACCTGTGAAAGCAAATGGGCTTGTACGGTTACGGTCTGTGTAGTCTTTAGAAATATTCGGAATCTGATCAACGCCAAGGTCAATGATTTGCTCATCAGTGCCTTTTAAAGCTTTACCTTGTTCGATCGAATTCAGGATGCCTTCAAGTAAGCTTCCTAAGAATACTGAAATAATCGCAGGAGGCGCTTCGTTCGCACCCAAGCGGTGGTCGTTGCCTGGGCTTGCAATCGCCGCGCGCATTGCAGCCGCATTTCTGTAAACCGCACGCAATACAACGCTTAAGCAAGCTAAGAAACGGATGTTCTGGTGAGGAGTGTGGCCCGGCTCAAGTAAGTTTTCGCCTTTGTCGTTCGCCATTGACCAGTTGTTGTGTTTTCCTGATCCGTTAACACCTGCGAAAGGTTTTTCATGAAGGAGACAAACCATTCCGTGCTTCAGTGCCACACGTTTTAAAACTTCCATCGTTAACAAGTTATGGTCAGAGGCAATATTCATGTCTTCGAAGATCGGCGCTAATTCAAATTGTGAAGGCGCAACTTCGTTGTGACGAGTTTTTACAGGGATGCCCAGTTTGTATAACTCAAACTCTGCTTCCTGCATGAAAGATTTTACGCGAGACGGAATTGATCCGAAGTAGTGATCTTCTAATTGCTGTCCGCGCGCAGAAGACGAGCCGATCAAAGTACGGCCAGTCATTAGTAAGTCAGGGCGTAAAGCAGCGAATTTTTTATCAACTAAGAAGTACTCTTGCTCAGCACCTAAAGTTGTCGCGACTTTTTTGACATCAATATCGCCAACCATTTTTAAGAATTCACATGCCGCTGTAGATAAAGCGTCATTCGATCTCAAAAGCGGAGTTTTGTTATCTAAAGCCTGACCGTGATATCCGAAAAAGACTGTCGGAATACAAAGAGTTTTTCCGTTTTCTTCTTCAATGATAAATAAAGGAGATGTCGGGTCCCAAGCGGTGTAACCACGCGCTTCGAACGTCGATCGCATTCCACCTGAAGGAAACGAAGAGGCATCAGGTTCGCCTTGAATCAATTGTGAACCTGTGAATCTTTCGATAACGCGAAGCTCAGAGTGATTGGAATGCTGAATAGAAATAAAGGCATCATGTTTTTCTGCAGTAGATCCTGTCATTGGCTGGAACCAGTGACAAAAGTGAGTTACACCTTTAGAAACAGACCATTCTTTAACTGCAGATGCGATTGATTCAGCTGTTTCTTTCGGAAGTTTTTTTCCGTGGTCGAGAGTTTTTAACAAATTAGAGTAAGCATCTTTCGGAAGCTTTTCTCTCATTTGCGCTAAGCCAAAAGTCATACAGCCGAAGTATTCCGAAACCGGAGATTCTTTGCCGTAGTGATCTCTCATTTTGTCGATTTTTCTTAATGGTGCTTCAACTGATGCGAGGAATGCTTTTGGACGTGACTGGGCCGTTGACGTAGGTATCGCCATACTCATAGGTTCTCCTTATTATCTCTTAATGAATAAAAAACTCATTAAAAGCTTGGGTTAGTTGCTTCTGTACGAACTAGAGCTCGTAAAAAAACAATTAATCTTAAGAACACAGGTGTTCAAATGCAAGAAGCGAAACGGGTTGAGACGCTGAGTTAATAAAAATTAATAAGAAATCTGCACGAAGCCTGATTTTTACTGAGTTTTGCCGGCCAGCAACGAGTCCAGAATAATTTTTAACTTATAATAAGGCACCATGCCTTCGAACTTCGCGCCATTTAACAGGAAAGTAGGCGTTGAGCGGATATCAACAGGTTCCGCCGACAGGATAATTTGTTTTAAGCGGTCCTGCGTTGTTTTATCGTTAACGCAGCCTTCGATATTGTTCTGAGTAATCAATTGGTCTACGAAGCCGCTGGCAAAATTGTTTTGATTATTAAATAAAGTGTCGTGCAATTCATGAAAGTCCGCATTGGGCATACAAAGAACTGCGGCGGCGGCTTTACACGCATGCATGTGAAGATCTCTCGTCATGCCGGGATTGCATGCGCGGTCTAACGGATAAAAGAAATAACTGATATCAATTTTATCTTTGTAGTCTTTCAGAATCTCAGGAAGCTGCTCTGATAACATTCTGCAGGCCGGGCATTCGAAGTCAGAGAAGATCACCATTTTTAACGGCGCATTTGCGACCGAATTAATTTTTGCCGGAGCTGAAGAGGCATCGAAGATTACTTTATCCAGCTTCGCATACTCGCTCATTACAGAATCTTTAAGTAAGGCATCTGCATTATCTACTTCAGCCTGCTTTGCAGCGACGAACTGGCGCACGCCAAGCCCCGCAATCATAACAGCAATCAGTGCCGCTGCTAAAATGCCGGCGCTTGGTTTGAAAGAATTCGTCGTCTTGAAATAAATAAATAAAGCAAGCCCTGATAAAACATAATAAAAACTGCAAAACAGACAAATGCTTGATAGGTGCAATAATGAATACAAAAACAAAACAATGCAGCCTACGAAGTTTGCCAAAAGAACGGCGTACATTGTTTGAGAATACTTTTCCGATTTGAAAAAAGACCCGATAAGCACCAGTAAACCGATAACTCCGCCAAAAACCGAGATGGGCATATTGAACGGAGCCGCCAAGGGAGAGTTTGTGGTTTTATCGCAGTTGAAAAATTCATTGATGTTACAGATCGATCCGCCGCTTAAGCCTTTTGGAAACCGCACTTCAAAAAAATGCTGCGTTAAATAGATAGAAACAAAAATCATCAAGAGAGCAATAACGGCAAGCGCGACGCTACGGTTTCGGTTTGAAAGCCAGGCTGAAGTGTTCATGAGGTTAGTCTAAAACACTTAAAGGTAATTGCAATAATTATCAAACCGGTTTAGCCAGCTCCGACAATGCGATTTCTGTAAAGTATTGCTTGCGGCGCTCGCTCATTAATTTAGCTTTCATCGGCGCTTCAATTGTTAATTGCTTACGGTTGCCATCAACGCTGTAGATAAAAATAACTTTGTCGTCTTCAAATGGCAGCAGGGCAGAGAAGTTGTCTTCATTTTCAAATAAATCAACTGATAGTACGGTGTCGGACTGTTTAAAGCTCCAGCTCGGCATGTTTTTTAAAAACGGGCTTAGCCGTGCGTGCATGAAGCCCCCGCTTACATAATCATAAAAAGTAAAATCGTAATCCTTCAGCTTTTTTAAAACCTGCTCGGCCACATCAGTGAAGTCTCGGCAGACTGTCATAGGTGCCAACAACTGTTCTACTTTTGCGACCCAGAAGGCCCAGGTCTGTTCTTCAGTCGAATGATACGACACTTTAACTTCAACGTAGGGCAAGTGAACACGGTAGCCGATTTCAAAAAAGCTGTTACGGGGGCGGTTATGAAGCAGCTCTTCAACCTGAAAAGCCACATCGGATTCGCCAAAGCCAATGGTATCCCAGCTGCGGGTCACCACTTTTACGATTTCTTTGGTCTTATCCAGCAAAAACGCATTGATATGATCGCGCCAGACGGCTTCAATTTCGCGAGGCGGCCCTGGTAGTACAAAAATATCCAAAGAGCCTTTACTTAGCTGAAAGCCGTTTGCAGTGCCTTCGGAGTTCCAGAGTATTTTAGCGCCTTCGGGGTAATAACACTGCTGCTTTTGCATATCTTTAACGGCAAAACCGCGGCTCGTGAGACGCTCGTGAATATTTGTCCAGGATTGATCGTCAAACTTGAGCGGCTTTTGCACCCATTCAGAAACAACCTCACGGGTAAAGTCATCAGAAGTGGGGCCTAAGCCACCGGTCACAAAAAGCAAGTCTGACTTTCCGTTTAGAAAATTTAATGCTTCTAAGATGGCTGCACGGTCATCGGGAACTGTTAAATGGGCAGCAGTATGAACGCCAAGGGCTTTTAGCTTTGAAGAAATCGCCGCCGCATTTTTATTTATGATTTGCCCGCTGGTGAGTTCACTTCCGATGGCTAAAATTGATGCTTTCATGGGCAATCCCTTGTCATTAATCAGCTTTATCTGATAGAAGAAAGCCATTATAGTCAAGACCTCTTAAAACGAAGGGAAATTACGTGAGCTTCGAAGACTGGAAATCATTTGATCTTTTTAATCCCACAGAAGCCCATAAAATGTTGCGCGAAATGGTACAAAGTTTTGTACAGTCAGAAGTAGAGCCGCAAGCTCACAAGTTTGACCGCGAAGAAAAATTCAATTTACCGTTATTCAAAAAATTAAGTGAACTCGGCTTGTTGGGAATCACCGTTCCTGAACAGTACGGCGGTTCGGGCCTTGATGCCACTGCTGCCGTGATTGCCCACGAAGAGCTATCAACAAGTGACCCGGGTTTCTGCCTGGCCTATCTGGCCCACACCTTACTGGCTGTGAATAATTTAGCTGTTAACGGCAGTGAATCACAAAAGCAAAAATATTTACCGGGATTAAGCGATGGTTCTTTGATCGGTTCTATGGCGATGTCAGAACCTGATTACGGTACTGATGTACTTGGAATGAAATCAACGGCTGTTAAGCAGGGCGATAAGTACGTTATTAACGGCCGCAAAATGTGGATCACAAACGGAACCATCGATGAAAACAGAACGCCATGTGATTTCGTTTGGCTTTACGCAAAGACCGGCGAGAAAAACGGCCGTGCCCTCATTTCTACTTTCATTATTGAAAAAAATGACCCGGGATTCTTCGTCGGCCAGAAAATTACCGATAAACTCGGTATGCGCGGATCTAATACCGCTGAGCTGGTTTTTGAAAATTGTCAGGTGCCGGCTGACCGCCTTGTTGGGCAAGAAGGCGATTCTATGCACCACATGATGCGAAACCTTGAGATTGAGCGCCTTGGTTTGGCCGCGATGGGATTAGGAATTGCAAAACGCTCGCTTGAAGTAATGAATAAGTACGCGGCTGAAAGAAACTCATTCGGAAAGCCGTTAAACACTTACGGCCAGATTCAAAAGTATATTTCTGAATCTTATGCTGAATACAAAGCGGCGCAGGCTTATGTTTACGATACAGCCCGCAAGCTGGACTTAACCAAAGAAGGAAACCGTTTAGATTCAGACGGCTCTAAATTGATTGCGACAACAATGAGTAAGAATGTGGCTGACAGAGCCATTCAGGTTTTAGGCGGCTACGGTTACGTTGCTGAATATCACGTTGAACGCCTGTGGAGAGATGCAAAGCTTCTTGAAATCGGCGGCGGTACTTTAGAAGCTCACCAAAAAAATATCGCTCGCGATCTGGCACGAAACGGTTTCTAGTGTTTCCACTTTCGAAAGATATTGAAATTTTAAACGGAAAATTGAAAGTCTCGGCCGCAGATGTGCTGACTCATGTATACCCATTACTGACGGCAGACCGTAAAACGAAAATTGAACGGGTGGCTGCAGGCCGCTGCTTTGATATTTCAGTTGTGCTGGAAAGCATTTATGACCGCGGTAACATCAGCGCCGTTATGCGAACGGCAGAGGGGCTTGGGTTTTCCAGTTTTCATGTCATTGAGACTTTTGAGAAATTCAAGAATGCCAACCGCGTAACTCAAGGCGCAGACAAATGGGTCGAAACCAAAAAATGGAAAAGCACTTCCGATTTTATTAAATTTGCTAAATCAAACGGTATCCGCATCTGTGTAACAAGTCTAAATGCGGCCAAGCCGATTCATGAAGTGGACTTCACGAAGCCACTGGCTCTGGTTCTCGGTAATGAAAAAGACGGTGTATCGCAGGAAATCTTGGAAGCGGCAGATGAGCGGGTGATTATTCCGATGCCGGGCTTTGTTCAAAGTTTTAATATTTCAGTTGCGGGCGCGCTTTGTCTTTATCAGATTTATCAGGACCGGCTGAAAAGACTTGGCAAAGTTGAAGATGTTACACCAGAGCAAGTAGAGATTTTAAAAGCTCACTATGCCTTACGCACGCTTGATTCTGCCGAAGACATTTTAAAGTCGAAGTTAACTTAAGCTATTTTTTAGTAACCAGAAATCCTTTAAGCAAATTCGCGTGCTCATCAGTCACTTCATAATCCAGACTTTGCATCGGTAAATCAGAAATTTCAAATTTGTTCTTTTGTAGTTTAGAGCAGAAAAGCTTGATAACTTCGGTTCTGTTCTTCTTTTCGTAGTTGCAGGTAAAAAGTACTGAGCCGCCTTTTGAAAGACATTGCAGTAACAGCTCGGCTAGGGCGGGAAGGTCTTTTTCAATTTTCCATACGCTGTCTTTAGAGCGGCCAAAAGAAGGCGGATCACAGATGATAAGATCCCATGTGCGGTTGCGCTTAACGGAGCCTTTTAAAAACACCATGCAGTCCTGAGCGAAGAATTCATGCGAACTGTCTTTGATGTTGTTTAATTTAAAATTTTCGCGGCTC
Organism: Pseudobdellovibrio sp.; assembly: GCA_020696855.1. Lineage (GTDB taxonomy): Bacteria > Bdellovibrionota > Bdellovibrionia > Bdellovibrionales > Bdellovibrionaceae > Pseudobdellovibrio. The sequence continues at coordinate 167 of JAJFMT010000045.1, read as the reverse complement.
CAGTTTAAAAATTTTTCGCTGACATCCACAGTCGTTACTTTTTCGGCACCGCCAAGTGCGCTTTGCACTGAAAATCCTGACGTGTAAGAAAATAAATTCAGAACCTTTTTTCCTTGAGCCATTTGGCGCACGAATTGACGGTTCTCTCGTTGATCTAAAAACAGCCC
>JAJFMT010000044.1 GCA_020696855.1 Pseudobdellovibrio sp. | reverse complement strand
CGCGCCAGTGGTGGCCGTGTGTTTTTTTACGGCTGTGGGGCCACAGGAAGACTTTCGCTTTCGTTAGAACACATCTGGCGCTTTTGCCACAAGGGAAAAAAAGCCGATCAGGTCCGCGGATTTATGTCGGGCGGGGATCTGGCTTTAGTTCATTCTATTGAAAACTTTGAAGATCATCCTGAATTCGGTGCGCGACAGGTGCGTGAAATCGGCTTTGGTGAGAATGATTTGTTAGTCAGCTGCACTGAGGGCGGCGAAACGCCTTCGGTTATCGGTGCCACAGAAGAAGCTGCAAAAATATCGCGCCGAAAGCCTTGGTTTTTATACTGTAATCCGGATTCAGTATTAAAAAAATATGTCGCGCGTTCACGAAAGATTTTAAATAATCCTGATATTGAAAAAATCTGTATTTTTGTCGGTCCAATGAGTTTGTCGGGCAGTACACGCTTGCAGGCAACGACGGTTCTTCAGTTATTAGCGGGAACTGCGCTTTTTGCTGACGACCTTAAGCTTAAAGATATAAGAAATTTTAAAAGTTACTTAAACAAGATTAAATACTCAGATTTAAAACCTTTCGTCGAGCAAGAGTCATTCGCCTATAAAAACGGAGAGTATTTTGTTTACGCAAGCGACCGTTACGCCATCACCGTGGTAACGGACACCACCGAAAGATCGCCGACGTTCAGTTTGCCGGGTTTTGAAAACCAGCGTGAACCCAATACGAAAGCGGCCTTGGCTTACGCCTACATGCCTTCGGCTAAGAACGCCAAAGATGCATGGAACCGTCTTTTACTAAGAAAGCCTTTAGCACTGGAATGGAAAGTTTTAAACGGAGTTGCTGGCGAACACCGGCTTTATGGTTTTGATTTTTCGAAAAAGTTACCCAAGTTACGAAAGAAGAAAATCGGCAAGGGGCTTCAAAATACGTTTCATTTGAAGCGAAACGGAAATTTTATGGAGCTTTTGATTGACGATACGAAAGCGAGATTCAATGTTTCAAAGCTACATCCGCTTTGCGAGCACTTGTTGTTAAAACTATTACTGAATGCTCATTCGACACTGGTGATGGGCCGCTTAGGCCGTTTTGAAAGTAACGTAATGACTTGGGTTCGCCCGAGTAATTTTAAATTGATCGACCGCGCGATTCGATACACTGAATCTTTACTGGACCGAGAGAAAATCCGGGTCAGTTACAGTGAAACGGCTCATGCGATTTTTGAAAACGCTGCGAAGCTTGGGCCTTCAGAGTCAGTTGTTCTGGCTGCGGTTGAAAGTTTACGCCTTAAACACGGGAAGAGTTTATGATTCAACCACTACCACAATCATTAACTTCAAACTTTGCACCAGAGATGTTCAGCCAGGATCCGGGAGACCTTGATCACTATGGCAGAGACTGGACCAGAACCTATGCTCCGCACCCGAGAGCGGTCGCATTCCCGCGCAGTACTGCGGATGTTTCAAAATTATTAAAAATCTGTTCTGAGTTAAAAATTCCTGTTGTGCCGTCAGGGGGCCGTACCGGTTTATCGGGTGGTGCAGTGGCACCAAACGGCGAGCTTGTGTTGTCGCTGACAAGAATGAACAAGATCGGAAAGATCGATTTATTATCGTTAACTGTTCCTGTAGAAGCGGGTGCCGTTACGGAAGCCGTTCACCACGCTGCTGCCGAATATGAAATGACCTGGCCCGTAGACTTCGGGTCAAAAGGCTCTTCAACCGTTGGCGGAAACATCTCTACAAACGCCGGCGGAATAAACGTCATCAAGTACGGAATGACACGTCACTGGGTGCTGGGTTTAACAGTCGTGCTTATGAGCGGCGAAGTGCTTCAACTGAATGGCCCGCTTGAGAAAAACAATGCAGGGCTAGATTTAAAACATCTTTTTATCGGCAGTGAAGGCACATTAGGCGTTGTAACAGAAGCCATTTTAAAGCTGACTCCGATTGAAACCAACACCAGGTTGTTTTTCTTTGGTGTCAAAAATCATGATAAAGTTTTTGAGCTTTTAGAAACCTGCCGCAAGCAAAAATTTGAACTCCATGCCTTTGAAGCTTTTTCTGCAAACTGCTTTGAAGCCACAACCGCTTTACATAAAATCAATGACCCGTTCAGCGCCAAGCATGCACAGTATGTGCTGGTCGAAATCAGAAATCAGGATTGCGACAGCTGGATGGAACAGATTTTCGGAGAAGAGATCGTAGATGAAGGGGTAGAAGCCTCTTCACAGGAAGACGCAAAACGCTTCTGGAAGACGCGCGAAACCATCAGTGAATCTTTAAGTGTTCGCGGTCATCTTCATACGAGTGACATTTCTGTTGCCATTCCGGACATGAAAGCGTTTTTGCAGGAATGGGAAGAAATCTTTCATAAAAAGTATTCCGCTTGGGAACTTTTTATTTTTGGCCATTACGGCGACGGTAATTTGCATATTCATGCTTTGAAGCCTGCCAACATGAGTGCCGAAGAATTTTTAGAACAGAATCACGCGGTAGAAAAAGATCTTTACTCTCTTGTGGGTAAATTCAATGGCAGCGTTTCAGCAGAGCACGGTGTCGGTATTATCAAGAAGGCCGATATCGGTTACACGAGAAAACCGGGAGAAGTCGCCATCTTAAAATCGCTTAAAAAAATGTTGGACCCGCAAGGTTTGCTGAACCCGGGAAAAGTTGTCGATCTTTAATTTTACGTTTCTTAAATTTTGTCTCTTAATAGCTGGAAAATAATTTGCAGACGGTAATTCCAATTGGAATTCATCTCTTATTTACATCCGGATTCCAGCATACATTTCATTACAGCGATGACCGGGGTACCTATGGCGCAAAAAGACCGTTTTAAGAGGCAAAAAGAATCATCAACATTTTTAGTTTTAGCCAGTGCGGCTATCGGAGCCGGGGTGACATATCTTTTAGACCCGCATCGCGGTAAACGCAGACGCGCTATCATGATGGAGAAGCTGCATTCCAAAATTAGAAAAGCCCGCCACTTGGCCGAGCGCTCTGCTCAGAAAGCTTTCAACCGGGTTTCCGGTGTGATTGCCGAATTTAAAAACCGCAAAGCGCGTTCCATTGTGTCGGATGAGTCTTTGAATAAGCGGGTAAGAACCGCTTTCGGAAAAGTTGTAAGCCATCCTAAAGCCATCATGACGTCGGTCGATGACGGCATCGTTACACTGACCGGAACTATTTCGAAAAGTGAAAATCAAAAACTGATAAAATGTATTAAAAAAGTTCCGGGCGTTAAAGGCATTCAGAACTTTTTAGATGTGGTTACTCTAAGGCCGCTTGGGCGCACTGATCGTCTTCAGCCGAGCGAGCTCCACTGATACCGATAGCACCTAAGTGTTTGTCGTTTTTCTTGATCGGCATTCCGCCTTCAACAGCGATGATGCTTTTTACCGAAAGTAAACCGGTGCGGCCTTCTTTTACACTGTCTGCAAAGGCCTTAGTCGGTCGCTGAAAATCATTGGCTGATTTAGCTTTTGCAATGGCCGCTTCAATGCTGCCGGAGTAAGACCCGTCACCGCGCTGAAAGTAAACTAAATTGCTTTCTGAATTCACGATGGCAATAGACAAATTCCATTTATTTTTAACACCACAAGACGCGGCTTTTTCGGCGATCTTTTTTGCGAGCTCAAGGTTTAATTCCGCCGGCTTATCCGAAGATTTATCAGCAGCAAACAACGAGGTAGAAAACAAAACGGCGGCAAAAAACATTTTAGTCATAGGCGTTCCTTTTTATTCGGAACAATTAACATTTGCCTGGCAGTTAAGCACTTATTTTGGAACACGGCTCTTGGAACTTGAAAAAAATTCCAATTTCCCCCTCAGGCGTTCGGAATTTAGACAGTCAGGCACTAAATGATGGCCAAATTAGAATATATATCCTATCACAAACCAAATTTTTTAAAAAAGGAACAAGAATGAAACGTTTAATTTTAGCAGTAGTTATGAGCGTAGGAATGACAGCTCAAGCAGGCATTTGGGACTATTTTGACTTCACTAAATTTTTTGAAGCCGCTTTGATTGCAGGTGAAGGCGTAGCTCAAAATCTTGAAAAACTTCGTTTAGAGCAACAAAAAGTTTTAGATATCCGCACTCAATGGGATTTATCTTGCGAAACAATCCAAAAAGTTAACCCAAGCTTGATGGCGTTACACAAGGCTTTAACAGAAGCAAAAATTAACAACCAACTTTGCGCTCCCGTAACTCAGGTTTTAAAATTGAACTCTGATATTTTAATGCGTTGCCAGGATTACTACTCTAAACCGGTGCCAGAAAATGCTGAATTCATTTTAGGTAAGGTCACAATATCACTGTTCCAAACCCGTATGCTTTTGAACAAGTGCTATCCGGCTCTTAAAAAAGTAAAAATCCCTGGATTACCGGGCGGAATTTAATTTTATTGTTTTTGGTGCACGAAAGCTGTTCCAAAAAACACTAATAATTACGAATGAAAAGAGCCAACTTGGCTCTTTTTTTTTGGCACCGGAATTGTAAAACGACCTTCGTACTAAAACTAAAAAACTAAACGAACCCAAAAACTAACCATAGGAGACTTTATGAAATTTTTAATCGCATTGATGCTTACAGTAGGAGCATTGCAAGCACAAGCCGGTGACGGATGGAAGCACATCATTCCAATCATCGTTGGCGGAATCATCGACCACAACCGTCCGGCACCTTACCCAGGCCCGGGATATCCACCGCCTCCAGGCAACTACCCGGGATATCCAGCAGGCCCGGTAACATGTACAGCCGGTGACCGCGGTTGGGAAGAGCACTCTGGTGGGCACTACAGCTGTGGAGAGTGTATGGCTTATCACGGATCATGTGTTGAAACTTGCCGTTCAGTAGACGTTGAGTGCCGCGCAGAAGGCCGCGATGCTTACGGACGCGTGTACAGCGCTTACGGCCGTGGTTACGACAGATGGCAAGCAGAGAGCGATGCTATGAGAAACTGCCAGTACAATGCGTACGGGGCACGTTGCTACATCGTTACTTGTAATCAGCGCCAGAACATCGTTAGTCAGCGTAATTGCCGGTAACCCGGAAACGAGATTGCGGTGAAACTGCCGATAATCTCAACTTAACAATATTTGTCAGAACTATGCGAAACTCGGTGAGTTTCGTATAGTTTTTTTGATGAAAAACTTAATCTACTTAATACCAGCATTATTCCTTTTAAATTCATGTGCTTCTTCAACTGACTCAGGCGAAGTCGGCGCAGGCCGCAAGCAACTTTTTTTAGTTTCTTCTGCAGAAATTGAAGCAGAGGCAGCAAAAGGTTACGAAGAAGTTAAAAAACAAGCCGCAGCTAAGGGGCAGCTGAATACCAACCCTTCGCAAGTTCAGCGCGTGAAAGCAGTTGCAGACCGAATTGTTCCGCACACTGCGATCTTTCGTTCAGACGCAACCAAGTGGAAGTGGGAAGCCAACGTTCAAACTTCGAAAGACTTAAATGCTTACTGTATGCCGGGCGGTAAAATCATGTTTTATTCAGGCATCATTGAACAGCTGAATATGACTGACGGAGAGATCGCTGCAGTTATGGGTCACGAGATTGCGCATGCATTGCGTGAACACGGCCGTGAACGTTACAGTCAGGCGATGGTAGGGCAGTTGGCAGTAGCCGGCGCATCGATTCTGGCGCAAGTGTATGGTGTGGATCAGCGCTATGTACAAGGTGGCGCTATCTTGGGAACATTACTAACTTTAAAATACGGACGGGGTCAGGAATCAGAAGCTGATATCGTTGGTTTAGAGTTGATGGCTCGTGCCGGTTACAATCCGCAGGAAGCCGTAACCTTGTGGGAAAAAATGGAAAAGCTGGGCGGCGGAAGCAAACCACCTGAATTTATATCGACGCATCCATCTGAAGAGAGCCGTATCAAACACATCAAAGAATTGCTTCCTCGAGTAATGCCGCTTTATCAAGCTGCAAAAAAATAATTATTTAAAAGAAAAATAGCAAAAAAAAAGACTCCGGCTGGAGTCTTTTTTTATTTTGCAATGTCGCTGATTTTTTAGAAGCGTGGTTCTCTCAGAGTTGAGTTACCCAGATCCATCGCCATGATTAACGCGATTTTTGAGAAGATCAAAGCATGTTCGAAGCTTGATTCAGGTGTGATCACATCGCGCTCTGTATGAATTGACTGAAACATTGAATTGAATCTTGCTTCTGTCGGCATTAAAGCCGGGTAGCCACGGCGAAACCAAGATGCATGGTCACTGCAGCCGTAACCACACTGGTCTTCTAAGATCTCAGCGTGAATGTAAGCGCTGTTGATTGAATTTAAGTAATCACGCAGCCAAGGGCTTGTGAAATCAGTCATGCTGGCAATTTTACCTGCGCCATTGCCCGGAAACATCGTCATGTCTAGTTGAAGAACGGCTACAACTGCTTTTCTTTCTGTTTTGTAAGACTCAGCGATTTCAGCAGATCCTAATAAGCCTGATTCTTCGCCGGCGTACCACATAAACTCTACCGTTCTTTGCGGCTGACCTTTTGTGATCAGTACGCGGAAGGCTTCATATAAGCTTGAAGAGCCGGAAGCGTTGTCGTCAGCTCCGGGAGCTTTCGCGTTTCCGAATCCCCAGCCTGAGATTGAATCTAAGTGACCGCCAAGAACAATAATTTCATTCGGGCGCTCAGAACCTTTAATAGAAACCCGCACTGACTTTTGCGGTGTTTTAACGTGAGCAACCATATCAACTGTGATGTAAGGTAAATTTGCAGTTTGGGCTTTTAATTTATTGTAAAAGTCCTGAACGTGCTGGTTCGGATTTGTGCCGCGGTTGTAACGGCTTTGGTAACTTGAAAGCCAAGTGACTGTTTCTTTGATGTTGTTAGAATTTAATTCAGAAACGGCATCTGCAATTTTTGCATCTACAGTTGTATTTAAATTACGGAACATTCTTTCGTACGATAAATTCTTTTCTTGCTGTTTTTGAACAGCTTGAAAATCTTTTTTAACCTCAGTGATATCAGAAGGAATTTTTGTTAAAGCCTCGAAGTTTCCGCAGCGGCCATCGTGGTGGGCAGAAGCAGAAAGCCGGTTCAGCATGTCTGACGTTGCAACCGTGTAACCCATTTGGGATTTCTCATCGGCGAACAAAACCGGAACCGATGCCTTTTTTAATTGGCTAAGGTCTGCATAAATCGGGGTTAGTTCAGATCCTGAGAACTGTGTGTGAGCAAAAGCGGTTTGGGCCAGAAGAGAGGTAGCAGCGATAAACATCATGTTTTTCATAGTGTGGTAGTTCCTTCTTGGAACTAGCTTAGCCTAACAACATTGTTTTTCATCATGCGCATGGCTTCATTAAACAAATATGGACCAAAGGCCAAGCGCCTCTATTAAGCCGGGTTTGCAAATCTTTTTACGTTTAAGCGTTAACAGTCTCTTCTGCCACGGCAGGAAAGTACTCACGCTTTGGATTTATAGTGTGGCCTGCAGGGATTCCTGTTCCCAGTTCTTCTGCACGCATCACAGACTCTGGCAAATTCAAAGAAAGTCTTAGCTGCTCCATCGTGGCAGGAACAAAAGGCGCCAGCATGATCATGAGATTCTTTAAAACATAAAAGCAGGTGAAGAGTGCGTCTTTACGTTCTAATTCAGGTGCGCGGTCATCATGAGGTTTAAACTGCGAAAATAAAGAGTTAATTAAGCGCGCGTAGTTTTCTATCTGGCCAAGCAAAGTCGAGTAATCGCCCTTTTGCATTGAGCGAAGATACATTTGTACGAGCTTAAGGGTTTCGGCTTCGGCTTTTCCGATCAACTTTCCTTCAGGGACTTTTCCGTCATATTTTGAATGGCAGGCTGAAATCGGTTTTTCAAATGCGGCATTCAGTGGGCCAGCTAAAAATTTATTTCTTTCGGCAAAATGTGCGAAATCAAAGTTTGACGCTTTTACCGGAAGGCTCAGCATCGCTAAGAAATAACGAACCTGATCAGGAGAATATCCCATTTCAAGAAGCTGATCGCCGGTGTAGAAGTTTCCTTTAGATTTACTCATTTTTTCGCCGTTAACCATTAAGTGGTAAACACTTAAGACTTCGGTCATTTGTAAGTCGCCTGCGGCAGGAACGGCTTGCGGGTTTTCTTTTTGCCCAAGCCACATTGACCCCTGCATGATCACATAGAAAAAAACATTATCTTGCCCTAAAAACTGAACAACTGTGGCCTCAGGGTCATGCCAGAACTGCTTGTAATCGTCAGCATCGCGGCCCGATTGCTTGAGCGCCACCTGGGTAAAAACAATTGGTGCAATTAATGAATCAGGCCACACGTAAAGTGTTTTGCCTTTCATATCCGGATCAATCTCTGGCGGGACTGGAATTCCCCATGAAACATCGCGGGTAATCGGGCGGTAACCCCATTTATCAGTCTGCACTGAAGGAATGCCTGCAGCTTCAAGAGTGGCCTGAGCCTTTTGTAAATCGGCTTTGTTATCAAAAAGACATTCCACCTTTTTTCCCGGGACGTAACGGGATTTGTGTTTCGGTAAAGTGTCTTTGATTGTTTTATATTTTTCTTCGTGCACGTTCTCAAAACGGCAGCCGATAAGAACGGTATTAATAACTTCCTGTACAACAGCCGAACGCCACGCTTTTTGTTTACCTTCGATCCAGGTTTTTAAAGGATCTGCCACCTTCCACATATCAAGCCACCAGTGTGCGGTGTCTTTTAATTCAGGAGTTGCATTGCTCAGCTGGCTTCGCGGATTTTGCAATGTGCTGGGGTCAAACTGGGTTCCGCATACATCACATTCATCAGAATACGCTTCCGTGTTCTGACAGTTAGGGCAAGTGCCGCGAACAAAGCGGTCTTGTAAAAAGCGCTTTACCTGAGGGTCGAACCACTGTTTTGTGGTGCGTTTCTCAAGCATGCCGTTTTGATAAAGCCGGCGCAGAAAGTCCTGCGAATACTTTTCGTGTAACGGATAAGTTTCAGGGCGCGAGGTTCCTGTGAAGGTATCTGTTTGAACCGAATACTTTTTTAAAGTGTCTTTTTGCTGTTCGTGAATGGTATCGATAAATTCGCGAATGGTTTTACCGGCCTTTAAGGCCGCTACTTCACTGGTAGAGCCATGGTCGTCATTACCGTTAACAAACAGAACATTCTGGGGGCCGATCAGCATTCGCATCCAGCGCGCGTAAATATCGGCGGGGACATGGGCGCCGGCCAGATGGCCTAAATGCAAAGGGCCGTTGGCGTACGGCATTCCGGCCGTCACCACAACTTTTTTAGGTTTTTTAAACAGAGCTAAGGCTGATTTCACGTCGGTGGGTGCAACAAATTTGTTTTCGGATTTATTGTCCTTAGACACCTGATTCATGTAGAGGCCCCCTAAAAAAAATACTGTATCTAAAATATTTTTGTGATGCATCCTTTTTGCTGATAATATAGCGAAAACGCCGTCCTTTTGCCTCGAATATTAGCAGGAATTTGAGCGGATTAAGACTGATAACGGAGCTGTAAGACTATGGATAACATTTTGAAAAATAAGTTTATTTTTCTTAGCTCTTTGATTGGCTTTTTTGGATTCTTTATTCAGATGTATTTTACCGTAAACAGAAAGCTCGAAGAAGGCTTTTCATTGTTTTACTCACTCAATCACTTTCTCAGTTACTTTACGATTATCATTAACCTGACGCTGTCTCTGTTGCTTTATTTTTATAGTGTGCACCCGGAGCTGTCGATAAGCCGCTGGTTTAAAAAATCTGCGGTTAACGGCGCTGTGTGTTTGTATATTTTAATCGTGGGCCTTATTTTTTACGGACTTCTTTTTAAGGATTCTAAAGCGCAGGGAATTGAAGCGTTGGCCAGCCATCTTTTGCACGCCTTTACGCCGCTGGCTTATGTTTATTTTTGGTATTTCAACTTCAGGGATTCGTCGCTTAAGTACACCGACAGTCTTCGCTGGCTGAGTGTGCCGTTTCTTTATTTTGTCTATCTGATGATCCGCGGACAGATTGTCGGGAAGTACCCGTACTTCTTTGTTGATGTCGAAAGATTCGGGATTGCAACAATTGCCCTGTTTGCCGTGGCTATCTTAAGCTTCTTTGTGCTTGTCGGATGCCTTTTAATTTACATTGACCGCCGTCAGCCTGCGAGAACTAAGTAAGTTTTTCAGGTCTATTGTAAATAGCCCCTAACATAGGTTAAAAAGAGTCTTCAAAACACGGGGGCTCATATGCGTTTATTCTTTGCGGTTACTTTACTTTCTACGTTTGCTTGGGCGCAGTACTCAAGCCCGGTACCGAAAGAAATCACAGGCGCGGATATCGTTTGTCAAAACGCTAAAGAAGATCTGCAAGTCAGCGTGAATACGACGACCGGTAAAATCTGGGCGAAAGCGGTTTCGAATAAAAGCAACGAAGGTTTTGAAGCCTGGGGAAATGTTTGGACAGGAATCCGCTCGGCTGAACGCTATGAAGGCGAAGTTTTATCTGAAATGACTTTCAATGACATTCGCATGTACACAACTTTGATTATGCGCCAGGTTTCAGGAAAGCCTGAAATGACTTTTGAAATGTACCCGGTTGCAAACGGCAACGATTACAGAAAAGTAACGTTAAAGGACTGTAAATTAGGAAACTAATAAGGGCAGTGGCGGCAGTTGCTGTTACAGCAATAGCCGCGCTTTTTGTGATACGCTTCAGTAAAAACGGTATTGCCGTTTTCATCCAGATAAAAATCTTCCGATTCAGGTTTTACGAATAGCTTCAGACAATCAGGGCATAGGCAGTCTTTAAAATTTTTCGGCACACTAACTGCGGGAAGTTCTGTGCACCAGCATGGGGATCCGGTACTGCCGGCGCCGCAAGAAAAAGATTTATGGCAGCGCTCACAGGTTTTCATTCGTAATTTCCTTAACTGTGTTGCGTGCGCTTCGCCAGTTCCTGGGCCGGAAACTGAAAAGATTTAGTGCTGACTTCAAAGGGCGCGTCAGCCAGATCGCAAAAATATTCGATAAACGCATTCAGAGTTCTGCGGCCGTAAATACAGTGGCCACCTTCGTAGCATTGCTCATCATATTCTTCAGGTGTTGTGATGTAGCCCATGTAGGCGTTTGCGTATGAAGAAATAATTATGATCTGGGCCGGGAACTTCTGGCTCATAGCGGATTTTAGCCGGGCACTTGCCACGGTCGTGATCTCGCCGGCGATTCCAATGATGGTCAAGTTACCTAAATGAACAATCTGAAAAGGTAAAATTTCAGGAACCCACGGCAATGTTTCTAAGGCGCCGGCCCTTAGCAGCGGAAATAAATCCCCTGTGGCACCTGTGGCCGGAATCGGAATTTTTTGCCACAGACGCTTTGGTAATCCGAAGATGGTGCCGTCGCGGTTATCCAGTAAAATGTGCTTATTACCGTGAGCGTGAAAGAAAGCCACATGTTTTTCAGGATTAAATAAAAGACTTAATTCTTTAGCCGTGTTTGCAATAAATTTTAATACAGGAGAAAGAAATTCGGGAAGGCCGGGACCTTCGAGAGTGCCTTTGAAAAACCCTAGTCCGTGAGCGGCCTTTGCAGCTTTAAGCGGAACATCAAAATAAGCGTGGGTGCATTTTATAGATCCGTTTACCGGAATCTTGTCTTTAATCTTCTCTGCGGAATCGGCCTGTATCTGGCCGTTGAGGGCCGCGTTTTTATACTGATCTTCAGTGGGGCCGCACATGCGTTTTAATTTTTTATCCCAGACAAAGTTAGGAGAGACATCTCCGGCGGCTTCCTGGGCAAAAATAGCAAAAATATTTTTTTTGCTTTCAAGTAATGAAGCGGCAACGCCTTTGTTGTCGTGATGAATCTTCGTATTGTAACTTGAAATGCTTGTCGCATGAACGCCGAACCAGTTGAGATGAGCGCGCAGCTTTCCCTGCAAATCGTAAATATTTAATCCTTGCATTTCACGGTTAACAGCTTCTTTTGATTCTTTGGTTTTAGCTTCAGGATTACGGACGTAAGCCGTCATCGAGCGGTTGAACGCCACATTTTGATCAAGAGGAATTTCGAATGAGCCCCACGAAATTCGCGAAGGGCTTAATGAATCAATGGCCTCTTTCGCGGCGTCGACACAGGCACTGACGATATTGTTGAAAAGTTTTGGCTGAAAGCCACGGATGGTAAAATTATAAAACGGGTAGTGAGAATAACCGCCCGGTGCAGAATGCGTATGCTGAGATGTCAGCATGATATTCGCCAGCGAAAGTTTCAATTCGGGTAATTCTGACTGAAGTCTTTCTGTAAGTGCTTCTTTGACAGCGATGGTGGCAAAAGCCAGCTCAACATTCATGAAAATAAAGTGATTGTGCTGTTCGTCGCGAAAGGCAGCAGCCCTGACGAAAAGAGGGGTGGCTTGTGACTCAACAATATTGTGAGACTGGCCGTAACCCATCATTCCCAGTCCAGGGAAGAAACAGTCCATTTCTTTTTTTGCGAATCCGGCCATTAACGACATAGGGGAAGTATATATCGACCCTGGCGGCGAACCAACGCCTTTTTTCACGGACTTTCGGCGGGTAAATGTGAAATCTCAAACTGAGGCGGTTGAAAATTTAATGGCACAAATAGTGGCACTAATTAATTTGTTCGTCGCTGGACTTGCAGTTTTGCCTCTATGGGGGACAATAAATTATGACTAAATTAAGTAAGTTTTTGGTGGGTAGTGTGCTTGCGTTTTCTACTGTTGCAACAGCAGCGGTAGATATCAAAAGCGGGGCTTATACAATCAGACGGTCTGACCAGTCATTGGAGCGCGAATTTTCAGGCTTCGTAATTGACAGAGTCTACAACAGTACGGTCGGTTACGACGGACTTTTCGGTTTTGGCTGGTGCTCGGGTTTTGAAACGGTATTACGGGTAGTCGCAAAAGGTCAGATTGCGGTTGTTGAATGCGGTGCCGGCCAGGTGAAAGTTTTTAACTCTGCCGATTTCAAGGAATCTAATACGGCAGAAGCTGTCGATTTACTGGCGGCAGCCATGCAGAAAGCCGGTCAAACGATGACTCAGGCTTTGCGTAATGAAATGACGATCAGCCGCCATAAGCGGACGAAAATGCTTGCGAAGTACGGTGTTAAGTTTGAAGTTTCAAAATCTGCCTACAGCATTGTTCCTTTTTCAAATGACGAGCAAGTCACATACGGAAATAATCAATTCACGTTAAAAACAGAAAACGGTCTGACTCAAATCTTCGATGAGGGCGGACGCTTGATTCAGCAAAAGCACAAGAGCGGCGATGTTATTAAACTTTCTTACGATCAAAAAGGCCGTTTAGCTTCTGTCGATTCTCAGCGCGGACAAACATTCAAGTTTAAATTAGATGACAATGGCCACGTGACGGAGCTAAGAGGACTTTCTGAAACGACCCGTTACACTTACAAAGGGAGCTTGCTGGTTAAGGTGTCGCAAAAGTCCGGTGAGGAAGTTTACGGTTACACCGATGATCTGATGACTCTGGTTCAAATTGGAAATAGAAAAACCGAGTTGAAATACAATCCGGCAACACGTTTTATTTCGCAGTTGAAAGGGCAGGATTGCACAGACGACTACAAGTACGATATCGATAAGGCGGCCCTGAAATTTAAAGTCAGCTTTAATTCTGCTTGTACAGGTGCAGAAGCTATATCTGTGACTTATGATTTTGAATATCAAAAAGCCGCTGACGGAACAATTTTTCAAAAAAAAATGACAGCTAAGGATGCTAAAGGACGAGTGACTTCAGCTGAATACGCGGCAGAAGCTAAACCGGTCAAAATTGTTCAGGGGGGCCGCGAGTATAAGTACGAGTATGACAGCCAGAACCGCGTAACCGGAAAAGAGACCCCGACTCAGCGAATAGAGTATTCTTATCTTGAAAAAGGAATTATATCGTCAGCCAAAGTTACTGAAAAGGGTAAAAAAGCTTCTGAAGTTGTGCACTACAACTACGACAAAGAAAGAAAGCTGGCCTCTGTCAGTTTAGGCGGAGAAACAATTAAATACCACTACGATGCGAAAGCCCGCTTAACTAAAATTGAAACCAAAACAGGGCCTTCGTTCACCATTCAGAATGACGGATTAACAGGGCAAGTAAAACGTATCGTGGCTCAAGGGGTTGGTTATTTCGAAATGAAATATAGCTCTTCCGGGCAGTTGATAAAAAGCGACTGGAAGGGTGATATATCAAAAGCGATGGGCATCATTGAACGTTATGAAGCATTAAGAACGCCTTACGATCAGTCATTAGAAATCGGAGCTCCATTATGAAATATTTAATTTCTGCGTTAGCCGTTATTTTATTTTTTATGGGTGCCGATGGCGATGCTCAGACGCGGCCTGCACAAAGACGAACGGCTCCTCCGGCGCCGGCTGCGCGGCCATTGACGGCCGCAAGATATGCAGATGCAGTTCAGGACAGGGCGTTTGCGGGATGTGACCGCTATACATCGGTTCTTGAAGGTACAGATAATCTTGGCGCAGGTTCGGTAGTCAGTGGCAATTCGAACACAGGTAGCGGTGGAGGTCAGCGATGATTTCAAAAAATTATTTTTTACTGCCTTTGATTTTGTTTGCAACTGCTGCCCGCGCTGAAGAGCCCGAGCTGGCAGAAGCGGGTTCATTAAACTGTCCGATCGTAACAGACGCCCAGTACAGCGCGATCGACAGGGCGTTACCTTGTGTTAACTTTCGCTTAGCAGATGAGAATTTGCGAGGTTCCAGATTTTTACGCGAAGCTATGAGACAAGGTGTATATGGTGAACTTGTTCAGCGCAATGAAATTGAGTCTAGCTGTAAAGCAAATGCTTACGCTTCGAAAGTCAATAACACTCAAGAGCTGGATGCTTCAACAGAAGAAATTGCGGCGCGGTTTGTTCACTACCGTTCTGCGTTTCGAAGTTTGCGAGATGCCAGCCGGCGCGATACGGCAGCTACAATCGAAGGAAACGGGGATTGCAGAAGTGAAGCGTGCTGGTCGATGCAGGCAGCGAGGGGCGCTCAGTTCAGTGGCCGTGAGGCAGAACGAAACCGTCAGCGTGATCAGTTAATTGCCAGAATTCCTTACGGGTTTGAACCACATGTAGCTAATGCAATTAAAGAGCTGGATGAGCAGCTTCCTGACAATTTTCCTGAAGGTGCAACTCAGGCTCAGATTAATTTATTCAGAAGTAAAATCCGTGAAGGCTTTGCGGAAACTTCGCGCGCTTACCGGGCTTCTCATGAACATTTCAGAAGTTTGTGGCGTGCAACTGAATGTGTGGTGCAAGAAACACCAACACGTGTTCGCCACATTTCAACTCCGGTTGAAACAGCAGGTCGTACGTGCCCGGCAGGTCAAACACCGGCCGGCGGTTCTTACTTACAAGAGGACGGCACGTGGAGAGCGCTTAGCCAGTCAGGCGCGGTTACAAGTCTTGCAAGAGAGTTGCGTGACCCAAGCCCGCGCTTTCAAAGTATTATTCAAAACTCTCTTGCATGTAATGCGGATCCATATGCGCAACATCAGGCGAACTTATCATCTTTTGCAATCGCTACAGGTGCCTTGGCGCTAGTGCCGGGTGTGGGCTTGTTAGTAGTTACAGGAATATCTGCATACGTTTATTCGCAAGAAGTGATTCATTCATGCTTCGGCGGCCAGGCGACCGGCTTTCGTGTTACCAATGGAACATCATGTTCA
The DNA here is from genome assembly GCA_020696855.1 of Pseudobdellovibrio sp. GTDB lineage: Bacteria > Bdellovibrionota > Bdellovibrionia > Bdellovibrionales > Bdellovibrionaceae > Pseudobdellovibrio. The sequence continues at coordinate 8,966 of JAJFMT010000044.1, read as the reverse complement.
CGCGGCATGGGTCTTGAGAGTGCCATTCACTCAGCTGACAGTACTGACTGCGGCCGAGATGTTTTAACTGCTGTCGGTGCAGTTGCGTTTTCGGGAGCTATTGGTACCACACGACGAATTTTAAGTGGTGCAGAAGGTGCATTAGGCGGAGCAACCGGTGCCGTCGTAAGAAATGCAGACAATGTCGTGGCCGCCTCAGCAGGAGATGCGGCCGTATTGGCTGATGATGCGACCGAGAATGTAATTGTTGTTACAGGTACACGTCCTCGCCCCCGCGGCGGAAGGGAAACTCCTTCTCCGGGTGGCCGCCGCGGAAGAAGTTCTGCAGCAGATGCTGATGCTCCTACGCCTACAGGACGAGGAGCCGCCCGTGACCGCACGCCGGCAGCCGGTGGCGGGGCAGCTGATGATGTTGGAGAAACGGCAGGCGCCGCAGCTGCGCGAAACGGTGATGAGGCAGCAGCAAGTGCAGCAAGAAGAGGAGACGTATCTGATGCTTCGGCAGCGGCGCACGTTGAATCCACAACGCCTTCAACCAGAATTGTAGACCGAAACATTGATAATATGGATGTTCGATTAAACGAAACTGAGCTTCGACAGTTAAGTGAAGAAACTTATGCGCGCAAAAGAGAAATCGATAGCATTATAGGCGGCCGCGGAAACGACATTCATGAAGAGCACCGTATTTTAAATGAATTTTTAGAAAGAAATGATATTGACGGTTACATCAGAGCACGTGGTCTGACCGGTGAAAACGCAAGAAATCTTCGTGAACAGGTGCAGATCCTGCAACGTGAGCGAACGGTGTTAACACGGGCGCGGGTTAACGATGACATCGCGGCTGCCCGTGCAAACGGCGCAGAAGTCCGGACTGTCGATTGTGCTCCTGTTAATGGCTTGAATTCGGTTACAGCCTTTCATGCGGCAACAAGATGCCACACCATTCGCTTTACGCGAGCGGTAGAAAATTATTGTTCGTGCGGTGGCCGTGGAGCTTTAGGAGCATGGGCAGGGCCTTGTGCAGAAGCTGCCGGAGATTACCTCACCGCTGGAGAACTGGCAGACCGAGATGCTCTTCCAACCGATTCAGCACGCGGCCTTCGTGAATGTAAACGTCTTCGAATTCCGGCAGGAACCGTTGTGGTACAGGGCGGATTGCGTCCGACAATGGCAGGGCATGGAGGAGCGGCGCAGATCTATATTCCATCGAGAGGATTGGCTCCCCGGAGAAACGCATCCGGGGGCTGGGATGATGCGCGTTTAGAATCAACGGAATCACAGCGCCGGGCACTCGGGATTTCTGATTCGGATGTGACAGCTGCACCGCAAGTTGAAGTCGTTGCGGTCGCGCCTGTTCATTCAAGTCCTGAGCTTCGCGAAATTTTTAATGCGGGCCGTGAATGCAGAATTGCAAACGCCTGTACGCAGACCGAGATCAGAGCATTTACGGATGCATTCAACCGGTTTGACCGAAGAAATCCAGGCTCATTAACGCTGGAAGAGAGACGTCAATTTACCGAATGGACCGATTGGCTGAGAAATTGCCGTTCGATCTCTTTGCGAAGAGGTGAGAGCAGCTTTTCAGCTTACGACCGCCTTAGACCGGGCTGCAGAGGAAACTAAGATGACAGCCGAGCAGCAAGTACAGGAAGTAATCGACCGGGAAACGCGCGCATGGACTGAAAGGTCAACTGACTTGCTTCTTTCTGTTTTTCATCCTGACATGGTTTGGGTTTGGCCAACTGATACCAGAAATTATGACCCCATCTCATGGAACCTTCCTCAGGGGAAATTTGATCATGCAAAATATTTAAAAATTTATTCCGGCTGGTTTGCAAAGTTTGAATTGATTCACAACAACCGGATTACCCAAAAATTAACTCTGACGGCAGAAAAAGATGGCGCCTTCGCTGTTGTTGATATCGATACGTTGTGGCGCTCAAAAGACGGTGAAGAATCTCATTGGTTCGGCAGAACGGGAAAGACTTACGTGCAAACTCCACAGGGCTGGAAGATGATCAATCAAGTCGGGGTTTTTAATTTCTAATACGCACCTTGATTAAGTAGTGACCGTGGTGCACCTTCAAAGTTTACAAAAATATCGATATTGTATCGCGATTTAAAAATTCCGTATGCAGCACTTACATCTCCGGTACCTCGGGCAGGGGAATCTGATTTCAGTCTGAAGTCTCCACCTTCGGCGTTTTCGAAACGTGCGTCAGCAGAAAACAAATTATTCGCCGGCACAAATGTGCAGTTTTTGATATAGACATCTGAAAGTGCAGGGTCCGTTCTAGGGCTGACAATGTTGCTTTGAAAATGAACCTGCTGAAGGCCTGAATCATTTATAAAAATCACTCCCGCATCAGTTTTGTAAATAGTGTTGTTCGCCACATAGGCTGTCTTAGTCCCGCGGATATTAATGGCGCCTGCCAGGTAGATGTTATTTTGAAATTCAGAATTTAAAGAATGAAGAAGGTTTCCTAGCACGAATGTAAATTCACTGGCTGAAGTTGTTCCGCCGATGTTGATGCCAATGTTGCAGTTGTGGGCCTCATTAAATAAATACCAGACATAGTTAGCGCCATATTGATGACCGAAGCAGGCCCCGGGCCCTCCGGAATTAGAGCGGAAATCATGGGCTTTGTTTTGTGAGATAATCACATCACTCGCATTTTTTACCCAAGCGCCGGACTGGCGGTTGTGGTGAAGGTGGTTCTTTCCGATATAAATGTGGTGAATTTTGGAGGATCGTCCATCCTGCGCTTCAACCTGTACACCATCACCACTGCAATAAGCTAATTGGTTGTGGGTGATCCAGATCTGACTGGAAGAACCGTTAATATTAATACAGTGAGCATCCTGATCTGAAGAAGCTCTGACATCGCCAATGGATTGAATGTCGTTATCATCAATTACAACATTTGTTACTTCAGCATTGCCGTTGTAACTCCATGAACCGATCCCTATGCCGCCGCTGCGGTTGTTGTTGCCTCTGAAGGTGTTGTGCCTGACCACCAGATGGTGTGACCCTTCATACATATCGACGCCAAAGTCGGTATCGCCGTCATTAGCAGGCCCGAACCAAAGATGTTCAACTGTGAGATAACTTCCTTTTAAAGTAAAACGTGCAGTCAAACGTGCTGGATAATTTTGTTGAAAAGTTGTTACATAAACCGGAGCCATAGCTGAGCCGTTGCTTGTGAAGTTGATGTGATTATGAAACTCGCCGTGAAGAACAATCACGGCCGGGCCGGTTACTGAGCTTGGCAATGTGATTCGCGGCTGCGATGGTGACCCAAATTGAAAGCTGTCGCTGGCGCCGGAACAAGTTGGACAAATGAAATAGAACCTAAATCCTTCGTTTACAGTATTGGAATTTGACCAGTTGAACGGAAACGGCGGAGCTTTGTTCGTTATACCGAACGCAGGAACTGGAACTCCGACAGGAGCCCACGATGCCTCCACGATGCCTCAGTGACGGCTGGAGACGGAGTAGGCGCAGGAGTTGGTGAGGGCGACGGAGATGGTGACGGAGACCCAGCCGGGGAAGGCGATGGCAAAGGATTTGGCGTTGGATAAGGCCCCAAATGAATTCCAGGTGTTGGAGTCGGGGTGATTATGTCTGTAGTGGTGTCTTGTGTAGGGGGAGCCCGCTGTGAAAGAAAGCCCTCAACTGCTTCCCCGGCGGCCTTCGACTTAAAGGACGGTGAGCATCCAATCGCGACAGTAGAAAGAAGTAAAGCGAACAGTAAAAATCTCACAACACTTTAAATTGCAAGAGAAGGACCGAAAACAGGCTGGATTTAAACTCAGTTAGCTGAATTTAGGGGTGTTAGATTTATGACTGCTGTCGTGAATATGATAACACTGTCACGATTAGAATTAAGGTGTCGTCAGCAACTGGGAGTTGCAGGGAGTACCTGCGGGTATTCCGCGAACTCCCAGCATGTTCACACTGAGAGAATTATTTTGTAGATCTTCACTGACTCTTCTTCTGCAGTCGCTTATTCGGTTAGCGAGTGTCTCTGCACTCAGCTCGCCGTCGTAAGGAGCATAATGGCGCTCGCATTCGTAAGGTGCTGTTACAAAGCTCATCTCGTTTTCGCCAGCGGGTTCAAAGGTATCAGAAACAAATTCTGCGGTTGTGGCTCTTGAACCCCAGCCGCCAAAGCTATTGTAAGTCACAGTCTGCTGGGTGATGCAGGCTTCTTGAACTGTTCCTAAATTCGGACCGCCGACAATCTTAAATTCGACTCTCCCGTTTGCGGGACGCTCTAATAACGATTCAGGTAATTTAATTTCACATGATTTGCGAAAGAGTGTGCGGTCTTCACAGAAATTGAGGTCAACTGAAGTGACATTGTAGTTTGATGCGGACCCTGCAATTGTAGTTGTTTCTGTTCTGTTCACAGGATTTAAAGGGCTTGTAACGGCTGCGAATCTTCTCGGAACCGTGCTCATTTTAACGGTGATTTGTACGAGCCCCTGAGGATTAGCAGGAAGAACTGTTGCACTTGGATTCATTTCAGTGATTTGCCATGAGTCTCTGTCGCGCGGAGCACCGGCAGGAATAGAGGCCGGCTGTGCGTAAGTTGCGGATGCCAAAATGAAGGTTGAAGATAAAAATAATAAACTTGAAATCATACGAAGCTTATCGGATTTTCAGAGGTAAACTTTACGGTTCAGCTTGTAATCCAAGCTAAGCCCAGGACTAATGACCGTGAAAAATTACTGATAACAAGTAGCATTTATTTTTTCGGCAGAAATGACCAGACGCTGTTTGCCGGTGCCGTCTGTAAACGGAAACACATCACTGTATCTATAACCTGCCGGCAGTGAGATCTTGGTTCTTTGGGTTCCATCACTCTTCATAGTGTAAACATTCTTCGAATAATTCGTGGCAGAAACGATTTCTATTGTTGAAAAAACCAATGTGTTGTTGTCGATCCATTCAGGTAAAGCGTCGTTTAACAAAACATCAGCTCCGATTGCAGAATATGAAATATCAACTTCATTTAACGGACTTGCAACAGGAACGACAAAAATATGAAACCCGTGGCCATTGGCGCCGGCCTCAGGCGCCTGCCTCATGAAAGCGACCTTTGATCCGTCGGGGGAAACTTTTGGGTCGTTTTCCATAATGTTGGTGCAGGCAGCATTTGTGCAAGTCAGAACGTTTCCGGCATGATCGCGGCCAAGGGAAAGGCCCACCAGATTTGAACTGTCAGAAAGGTTCATAATAAAAATACTTTTAACAAAACCGCTTCCGGGATTATACAGCCCCGGAAAAACTATCTTATCAGTTCCTGAATGCGTTGCCGGATCCATCGGGACTGGAATTGTTCCTGCAACAGGAATCAAAGTCGGACCGCTTACTAAGTTCATCGAAGCATCAACAGTTGCGCGGTAAAATTTTAACGAGGCCACCGGGCCTGATAAATAAGTGAACTCGTTGGAGGTGCCAATCCAGTAACTGTTAGTGTTAAATTCATTCGCAAGCGGAGCAATAATTCTTTTATCGCCCGTGCCGTTAATTTGAATGGCGCGAATCTCTGTATTCAGGTAACCGATATCCAACGAGGCACAGCCGTCGCCATTTGTTGTATTGTAAGTTGTGTAGGCCACCCAGTTCTTATCATTCGAAACGCGAGGGTGAGTCATATCCTGATAGCTGCTGGTTTTAATAACGCTTACATTCGAGCCGTCCATATCCGCAACGAACAAACTGTATTTCAAAGTTGTGCAGTCGAGTGTGGTGCAAGTTTCAGGAGGAGTGTCTTGTGAGCTTGTCGCGCAATTTTGAAATAGAATGAGTCCACAAAGTGAAAGTGCAACTGTACATACCTTTAAAATTCGATGGCTTGTTTTCATTATTTAATGCTAAAGAGCAGCTTCAACTATGCCAACTCGAAAATGTTTAATTAAGTAAGAACTAATGTTGTAACTATCAATTATATAGTTTGCGGTTGGTGCGCCTGCGCGGACTTGAACCGCGACGTCTTTCGACATATGCCCCTCAAACATACGTGTCTACCAATTCCACCACAAGCGCATAAAAAACGTAACCAGAGGAATGAGGAGAAACATAGTATTGTCATAACGATTTTAACTGGTCAAGCCGACAACGGAAGAGTCAGAGTGCCTTTAAAACCTACACGAAGGTCTGGGCGCCCTGCTGCATAAGTGAACTTTATATCAGCTATATTATCAAATTTTTTAAAACAGTTAACCCCGGGGGCACCGGCAGTCGTCTTACTTACAAGAGCATGGACGCTCTGACTGACGGAAGCAAAGATGACTAAGGATGGTTATCGGTTACCGTCTCCCCCTAAGCCACGGATGGCTTAAAGCATAGAAGGAGTCTACATGCAGGAGTTAAATTTTTTATTCACGATTTGTTCCCTTTACTCTGGCGTTGTCATCTTCTCCCTTTGGATGACGTTCACCGACAGAGCAAAGGTTAAGGTTCGAAAATAGTTCTCTAAGAAGTGTCTTTTGGGTTTGGTGGTTCCCCAACTGATCTTCTCGGCGGTAGCGATGAGCTACCGCTTTTTTTATTCTAGATTGCCTTTTTATCATTCTCACATTAAATCTTATCCGGTGAAACTTTCAGATCTGAAATATGATTACCCTGAAGAGCTCGTGGCTATCGAGCCCAAGCGTCCTTCGCGAGTTATGCTCGTGCAGGGCGGCGAACCTTCAGAAATTACTCTGGCAGAACTAATCGAAAGAATTCCTGCCGGTGATATTGTTGTAATCAACAACACAAAAGTTTTAAAACGCAGAGTGTTCGCAGAAAATGAAGCTGAGGTTTTATTTTTAGATCAAATTGATGAGTCCCACTGGAAAGTTTTGTTTCCTTCTAAAAAGCTAAAAATCGGCGACGAGCTTAAATTGCCAAATGGCTTCGTAATGACACTCACTGAAAAAGGCCGGCCCCAAACAGTTAAAGTTGCTCCTGCGATTGAAGAAAAAGATTTTGCCGCGATGGCTGAATTGCCTCTGCCGCCGTATATTCAAAAAGCACGGGGGGAGCGGCACAATGTAAGCGCGGACGAAAGCTGGTATCAGACCGCCTGGGCCGAAAAGCCAGGCAGTATGGCAGCTCCAACAGCGAGTCTTCATTTTTCTTTGAATGATATCCAAAAATTAAAAAGCCGGGGTGTGAAAGTTGTTGAACTGACTTTGCATGTAGGCCTGGGAACCTTTCTTCCTGTCAGCGCCGAAGATCTTGATCAACACGAAATGCACTCTGAAAATTACGAAATTTCCGAACTGTCGTGGAAGCAAATTCAATCCGCAAAAAACGAAGGCCAAAAAATCTGGTCATTAGGCACGACGACAACACGGGTGTTAGAAAGCGTGGCCCGCACAGGAATTCTATTCGGCAGTACAGATATTTTATTGCAAGAGGGTAGTGAGTTTAAAATTGTCGACCGCTTAATGACGAATTTTCACCAGCCGGAATCAACTTTGCTGGCGCTGGTGTCGGGTCGGGCTTTGCAGGACTGAACACGGTAAAAAAATGTTATCAATGGGCCATAGCTAAAAAGTTCAGACTTTTCAGCTATGGTGATTTGTCAGTTTGGATTAATTAGTCAACGTTGGTGGGTTCGGTAGGCAGAGTCAATACGCCGGAAACATCTGAAAGTGGTTTCAAATTTTCGGTTGTGCTGGAAACGCTGCGATCCTGAGTAGTTCCGTCAAGCCAAGCCATAGTCATCGTGGTTCCATTCGTATCAGCTTCACAATCAGCCACCGGATCATAAGTTGTATAAGTCGTTCCTGACACGACAAATTTTCCACTGCTCAATACCATATCCTGTCGCTGAACTTTGCTGACCGGAGTGTGATTTTGATCGGGTCCGGTCCAAGCGCAAATCATTCCCTGAATACTTCCGGCACCTGCTTGCATTGTCGGGCCGTAACCGAAAAACGCTGTTCCAGTTACGATGCCTCCCGATTCGTTTAAGATTGCATTAAATGTTCGGGAGTGATCGTCCATTCTGCCGGCCTGCCATGCGTAAGCGTAAGTGCCTGTAAATTTAGAAGGGTCAATTGAGGCCAAAAGATAATCGGCGTTGTTATTCCATAGTTTTGAGTAATCAACTGAATAGTTTGAGCCGGAGACAAATGGATCGCCGGTTGTGCCGTTAAAATTAATTTTCTTTAAGAGTAGTTTTCCTGATGATGACGAGTTTTTTTCATATTCCAGAGAGGCCCCATCAGTGCTGCCGCCGGAATTTGTGTCGACGACTTTAACTGAGATCTTTCCTTTATTGGTTGAATCATCGGACGACGTTGAAATATGCTTTATGCGAATATCGAAAGTTTTGGTTCCAACGGTGCCGGAAAGTGTAGTGACGTAAACTGCGTTGCCGGAAGTGTCATTTGTGTCACGAAGAATTTGCGCAGCCGTAACCGTCATCGGTGAACCATTAATCATAACTATACCCGACATGGACGAAGTTAAATCAAGGCTGCTGGATGGCGAAGAGGGAAGAGACAGTCCGTTTTTATTAGCAACACAAGCGACGCCCGCTGCAATAAATTGGGCGGTATCAATGAACGAAATGGCTCCTTTCATTTGCGCATTTAATTGAGCGGCCACACAGGCTTCGCCGGTGGCGCTGTCGGTGTCGGTCCAGATTCCAAGATCACCACCGGGCCATGTGCCTGATGATCCGTCAAACTCATGCTGCGAATAAGAAACACTTGGTCCGTAACAATTAGCCCGTGCAGCGTTTTGTAAAAAAAGTGAAACCACGCAACTGGGTGTGTCGCCCAGTAAAGTCTCGATGGCCTCTTTTTTTTCTTTTGGGGAATCATCCGGACTTGGGCCAATCATAGCAATGACATCACCAAGAGCGGCGTAAGTCGGGCCGGTTGAAAACAAAGACCCGCCAACACGCTGAGCTGTAGGAGATGTCAGAACCATTTCTTCAGCGAGAATCTGTGAAAAG